>NZ_JJML01000009.1 GCF_000775285.1 Neosynechococcus sphagnicola sy1
CCCCCTCTCGTTCGGGTACACTCGCGGCAGTCACCAAGACCCGCAACAGCAATCCCAGGGTATCGACCGTCATAAACCGTTTTCGACCTTTAATTTGTTTGCCCGCATCGTAGCCCACCGATTGGCTCACTCCAGCGGCACTTTTGACACTTTGACTGTCGATAATCGCTTCCGACGGGCTGCGATGACGCTCCTGTTCAATTCGGGTACACTCTCGCAATCGGTCGTGCATCCGCACCCAGGTTCCATCTTTGCGCCACTGACGAAAGTAGGTGTATACGGTTTGCCATGCCGGAAAATCCCCTGGCAACCCTCGCCATCGCACTCCCTCCACCAAAACATAGAAAACTGGCGTTCAGAACATCCCACATATCGACGCTACGAGGACGACCACCGAATTTCGGCTCGGGTATCAAGTCGTTGAGTAGTTCAAATTGGGCTTGAGACAAATTACTGGGGTAAGCTTTACTCATGACGCTCTCTCAGTGCTGTGTACGACATATTCGCAGCTTACACTGAGTGAGCTTTTTTACTCACTAAACGACTTTTAAAACACCCTCTAAGCGTATCTCATCTAAAACAAACTTAAACAGATACTCATCCATTGCCGAAGCACCACAAACCAATGCCCAACGATGCAACGCACGGCGTTCATCCCAGTCTTCATAGGAGTCTTTGTAGCGGTTTTCTAATCTGCGGTGAATATATTGCACTTCCTGCACAATCCGTCGGGCGGTCAAGTATTCCCCAAAGCTCTTGTGGGTAAACTCAAAGGTCTTGTCGCCGGAATGATCGTGTCCACTCTGGCGGAAATAGAAGGCAGTCATCAGGCGGGTAATGCTTGCTTTTGAGTCTGGCTGATAGCCCTCTTGGAAGCGGTTCAGCAGATTTTTGAGATTGCTATTTTCACAATGACGCTCAATCTCCCCCACCGTTGTTGTTCGTCCATTTCCATGCCAAGCGGCGAGGGCAATCTCCTCTAGAATGCGGAAAAAAATCCTCTTCCTTAATGCCCTGAATGGCAGTGTGTTGATGTTCTGCCCAACCTCGCTCATAGATGGCTGTGATCAGGTCAGCATAGACTGCATTCAGATTAGTTTCTTCAGAAAACTTGAGTTTGCCTCGTCTGAGACTGAGGGCAACCAGGTAATTCAGCAGGGGTTGCGCAGTAATCTCAATCAAGTTTCCCTGGTCTAGCTCAGCCGGTAAGCCAGTATAGCCACTGCCACTGGCTGCACCATAGTTTTGCCACCAAAGCTGCCGCTGGTCTTGCTCCAGCAGCTTTTTCGCATCCACGTAATGCTTCCGGTCATATTCAGACACAAAGTAGGGTAGGACATGCAAAATCTGTCCATCCTTACGAAAGTCGGTTTCATTTGCCTGCACCACCAGTTCTCGTCCGCTGATTAACACTTGCAAGCACCTTTCCCGTTGGTTAAGCCGCTCTACTTTACGCTGCACCTCACGCACGAAGTCCTGTGCGGTCTTCTCGGCAATTTTTCCTTGCATCGCCAACTCATCCAAGCCATCGAAGATGATCAACAGGCGGGATTCCCCCTGTTCGACCGCCAGCGGGTTGTGCGGTAATATCCTGTCCATCTGCACAAATTTGCCCACCGCATCAATCAGGTCATCTGAGGGTTCAAAGTGATGCAGCGGAATAAACAGAACGGGAATCGTGCCTTTTGCGGCCAGCTTCGCGGCAAACATTTTGGCAAAGGATGATTTGCCACTACCAGGACCGCCGCTAATCAAGCGAATTGCATCTGTTCGTACTGCTTTGCTGAGCCAGGTTTCTAACTCTTTCTCTAGCTCGACGACCACTCGCTCAGATTGCTTATTGCCTGCAATTCTCCCTTCTAGCTCCTCAGCCTTCTGCCCCTCAAGCTTGCGGTTGTAGTAAGCCCGTAGCGGTACATACACCCGCTTCAGGCTAAAGGCTTCCAAAAACATGGGTTCTTCCACCTGCTTTTGCAGCCAGGTGGCATACCGCAGCCATGCCTGAACACGCTCATTTGCCTGCGTAAAGGGCGTATCCAGCCTTTCTTTCAGTGCCCCATAGTCTTTGGCGTGACTGCCCCACTCCTCATGTAGTGCCCCTGCAAAGTAGATGGGCAGTCGGTCACTAATGGCTTGGGCATCCGCTTCGCTCAATTGACACTGCTTGAGCCATTCCATAAAGGCAGGTTTTACCACCTCAACAATGGCATCTTTGTCAGGATGCTCAAAAAACTTTTTATTGATCGTTAAACTGCTGGTTTCTAGAGCCTGATTAATTTGGGTTTGCAAGGCTTTAACATCAAATTTCTCTGGCTCCAACTCAGTTTTCTCATCAATCAGGGTCTTCATTGCCAGCAGCAGAGCGCGATAAACCAGCAACCAGGCGATTTCCCCCGCATTTGCGGCTAAATTCAGAGTCTTCAGAACTTCAGCCACATTTCCTGGCAGACTATCCAACTTGCCAAAACCCAGGTCTACTAAGCCTTTACCCAATGCATTCGAGAAATCTTTGAAATTGACCTTAATAGATTTCTTCAAAATTGAAGTCGGCTTGCTGATTGAGAGTCCAGATTCACCATTCATAGGTTTTTCGGGTTGGCAATTGCTGAAAAAATTTCTGAATGATTAATTTAAGCAGAACATTCAGCAACCGTCAGTAAAGACAGCCAATGAATTCAGAACGAGCGATCTCTTTATCTATCCTTGCCAAGCTGCGGCTGAAGCCATCATTCAGCAAGGCATTGAGAATGGTGAGATTGATCCAACGCTTGATCCAGAACTGATGATCGACATACTTTGAGGAGCCATCTATCTTCGGCCTTTGGTTGGACACTTACCGCTTGAACAGCAGTTTGCAGAGGAGCTGCCTCAATGGGCGCTCATCGTTCTCAAGATTACAGATTCAAAACCTTTCCTACCCTGGAGACTGAACCCTAACAGGGCTACACATCCTCTGACTCACCACCCTGGCGGTGGAGTTTCCCCTCAAGAGTCTCCCTTGCAATCAACCCCTCGAGGTTTTGCAATCCGCCATTCAAACCAGGCTGGAGGAGCTGTAGCGGTGGGATGTGCCGAGTCAGTAAAATTCTGTTCCATAGCGATGCCATCGAGATTTCGGGTTGTCCAGCACCGGGAGTTAGCGACCATCATGAGGGCTGCAAACTTTAACCTACCGCAGCTCAGATAACTTCCAGGATGCCTACAACCGCTCTGCAACCTGACATCGACAGGGTTAGGAACCGGGTGGCAGGAGGTCGGTGAGGGACAGGGCGAGGCTGGGAAATGCCAGGGGCGCAGCCTGATTCGGTTCGGTGAGAATCAGATGGCTGGTGTAGCCCCTCGGAGTTGGGTTACGGAAGATGTGAAGTTGGCGGTTTTTCAGATCCAACACCCAATAATCATCAATGCCTGACTGGGCATAGAGTTTATCCTTAATTTCACAGTCCTGTTTCAGCGTCGAGTCGGCCACCTCCACCACAAGGTAGATATCACTGGAGCGGGGATGACGATCGACGTAATCTAAGACAGTTCCCCTGACGATGGTTAGATCCGGTTCTGGCTCTGAAAAATCATCCAGTTGCATCGGATCTTGAGTACTCACAAACACAGGCTGTGCCGCTAGCAGTTGATCCAATCCCTTCGCAAGCAAGCGGAGAGCCGTTACGTGAAGAGTCCCTTTGGCAGCCATCAGAGTAATTTGTCCAGCCAGTAATTCTGTCCGTTCCAGGGGGGTGAGAATGCCCAACTCGCTCATTCTGTGGTAGTCCTGCACAGTCCAGCGCTTGAGATCGGTTGGCTCTAGGGTGACGGTAGGGCCGTAAAGGCTGTTTGAGTGCGTCATGATGGGGAAGGGCAGTTGATATGTCCCAGAAATTTTGACCGATTCGGCCAGGAGTCCCTACCATGACGGCCACGATTTCCATTAACGAGATGGAACTTTCCCCCGGCAGCACGGTGAGCATTCACAATCTGTCCTGGCAGGATTTTGAATCCATCTTGACGGGATTGGGGGAAAAGCGCAACACCCGGATCGCATACTATCGAGGCACTTTAGAGATTTTGAGATTTTGGCCTCGAAATAAGTGGCGCAGCATCCAAGCCAACAATGTGACGATCAGAGTCGGGGTTTGTCCAGCTAAGCAAGGTCAGAGAAAGATCGCAGCCATAGGGGTGCTGAATCCCGGTAGCAGCGGTGATGTCAGGGTATCCCCTGCAAGAAGCGTGGCAACCAGTTGCAGTTGGGCGTTGGTACGGCGATAAATTTCCAGGGTTTTCAGTTGCCAATTGGCAATCCAATATTCCTGAACCCCTTGCAGGGAATAGAGCTTGAGCTTAACTTCCCGATCGCGCTGTTCGTTGAGTTCACCGGGCGAGAGCACTTCGACCATTAACTCCGGGGCGACGGTGAGGTGTCCGGCTTGATCAATGCCATGGGCGAGGCGTTCCTGACTGATCCAAACCACATCGGGAATCACGGCATCGGTGGGGGTAAAAATGACACCGGGTGTTTGGAAGGGTTTACCGAATTGAGTTTGTCTAGACCAACGTCCAAGCTCAAAATAGAGATTCCCGCCTGCATCTTGATGGCGGATGTGGGGGGCACGGGTCACAAACAGCACTCCATCCATGATTTCATAGCGTTTCCAACCGCCATCGTCGGGCATGGCATCGAGATCTCGGGTTGTCCAGCGCAGGGAGTTGGCGACCATAGGAGTTACGGTTGATCTTGGTTTTCACCTGAGTGGGTCATGAGGCTCAAGCTTCCCAGGAGTCGCAAAATAAATCCAAGGGAAAGTGCCCGTAGGTTGCCCCCGATCGCTGCGGATCATGGCTCTGGCACGTAACGAGTACCCCACGATAGGAGCCGGTATAGGTATCCGAATAGAAGGACTGACGTTGGGTATTAAATTTCAGATAGACACCCCCAGTGGTTGCGGGGAGACTCTCTAGTTGAGTCTCTGCCCCAAACGCCAAACCAAACCCCTGAAGATAGGATTGCAATGCCTGGAATGCCTCCGTCATCGTATCCGCACAAATTCCCAAAGTTTGGTAGTCAAACTCACCGATAACCGCGAGGAGTGCCTGCCGCACTTGAATTTTCTCCTGTGAAGAATTAATTGGAGTATTCTGATTACAGCTATAGGCTGCGAGGATTTCCAGGGTTTTTTTGCAGGGTGGGATCGGTCACAGGTTTGGATCGTAAAGATGGGGTAAAGACGGAGGAGTTTTTGTGTAATTGACTGCTGAAAAGCTATCATTGCCTCCCCTATGGTTTGGCATTGATGAGATTTGTGGCAAGCTTTGGGTTCTAGCTTAACAGACACAGGTACAGGTGCCCTTGATGAGCGGAGATGGTCAAAGTCAATATCCCCCGACGTTAGGGCAGGATTGGGAGGAAGTGCTCCTTCAACAGCGACCCCGGAGCTTAAAGACCTTGATCGATGCCTTACCGGGAATTGTGTTTTTCTGCGACAGCGACGCTGAGTGGTCAATGAAGTACCTGAGTCGCGGATGTCTGGCTTTAACGGGCTATACCAGTGAAGAATTGGTGGGGCCAGAGCGTCTGGTTTCCTACAACGCCATTACCCATGCCGATGACTTACCGAAGGTTTTAGCCACCATTAGTCGGGCGATCGCCTTGCAACAATCCTACGTAATTGAGTATCGCATTTGCACCAAGTCTGGGCAGCAGAAATGGCTCTGGGAAAAAGGCCATGTGGTCATGGACGAGGCGGGGCAATTTGTAGGCCTGGAAGGATTTATTACGGATATTAGCGACTTAAAATCAACGGAAGCAAAGTTACTGCAAACAACTTCGGAGTTGCAGGCCATTTTTCAAGCCCTGCCCGATTTGTACTTTCGCCTGGATGGCAACGGCACCATTCTGGACTACCATGCGGGCCGCCCTGAGGATTTGTATCTTTCACCCAGGGAATTTCTCGGTCAACGGATGCACTCGCTCTTACCGGGGGAAGTCTGTCAACAATTTGAGCAAGCCATTGAGTCCGTAGTGAACACCAACTCCCTCGTCACCATTGAGTATGAACTCCTGATCGCAGGGTGCCCTCAAGCCTTTGAAGCTCGCCTCTCTCCCCTGTTAGCCCAGGAAATCATTGTCATTATCCGCAATATCACCGATCGCAAGCAGGCAGAAGCTCACATTCGCCGCGCCAATGCGCTGTTGCAAGCCCAAAAGGATGGGGTAGCCGCTGCCGAAAGTCGTCTGCGGAAGCTCAATGTTGCCCTTGTGAAATTGGCTCGCCGTAAAATCTCCACCCCCAGCGACTTGAACCGGGTTTTGCGAGAAATCACAGAGGCTGCGACCCGCACCCTGGAAGTGGAACGAGCGAGTATTTGGCGCTTTACCGGCGATCGCTCCCGAATTCAATGCCTGGATTTATTTGAGCGCTCGGTGGGTCGCCACAGCAGCGGTACCGAACTTACCGTAGTTGAAGCGCCAGCCTACCTGCAAGCCCTGGAAGACCACCGCACCCTCGCCGCCCACCAAGCCCATACCGACCCTAGAACTGAGGAATTATCGGCCTCCTACCTCACCCCCCTGAACATTCACGCCATTTTAGATGCAGCCATTCATGTGGGGGGGTCAGGTGTTTGGGGTGCTGTGTTGTGAGCAGATCGAGGAACCGCGCCGCTGGACGCTGGAGGAACAAAACTTTGCCGGTTCCCTGGCCGATCTCGTCGCCATTGCCGTGGAAGCATCGGAGCGACAGCGGGCAGAAGCCGCACTCCAGCTCACGGACTTTTCCTTTGAGTACAGTGCCCTAGCCACGGTCTGGATTAGCTCCGATGCCTGCTTGCTGCGGGTGAACACGGCGGCCTGTCAACTCCTGGGCTACTCCCGTGAGGAGTTGCAATCGATGCGCGTTTACAATCTGGATCCGAACTTTCCGGCAGAGGCATGGCTCCACCACTGGCAAGAACTGAAGCAGGCTCGGAATATGACCGTTATTTCTCGCCTGCAAGCCAAGGATGGGCGGTTGATTCCGGTGGAGTTGACCCTGAATTACATCGAGTTTGATGGCAAAGAATACAACTTTTCCTTTGCCCGTGACATCAGCGATCGCCTCAGGGTCGAGGAATCCCTGCGGCAAGCGGAAGCAAAGTATCGCAGCATTTTTGAAAACGCCGTTGAAGGCATTTTCCAGACGACCCCCGAGGGTCGCTACCTGAGTGCAAATCCTGCCTTAGCCCGGATCTATGGCTATCGTTCCCCCGAGGAACTGATCGAGACGCTCACCAATATTGAGCAGCAGCTCTACGTTGATCCCCAGCGTCGTCAAGACTTCCAGCACCAGATGCAAACCCAGGGCATTGTCTCAGAATTTGAGTCAGCGATCTACCGTCAAGATGGCTCCATCATTTGGATTGCAGAACACGCCCGTGCCGTATATGACCCCGATGGCGACCTGCGTTACTACGAAGGCATGGTAGAAGACATCACCGACCGGAAGCGCGCTAGCGATGCCCTGCGAAACATTGCGGAGGGCGTATCGGCGGCCATTGGCAATGCCTTTTTTCAGTCCCTGGTGCAACGGTTGTGTGAAGTCCTCCAGGTAGACTACGCCTTTATTGGCGAACTCACAGACCCAGAGACGATTGCGACGATCGCTGTCTATGGACTGGGACGGGTTCAGAGCAATTTTGCATATTGCCTGGTCGATACCCCCTGTGAAATCGTCACTTCCCATAAAATCTGTTGCCATCCCCAAGGGGTACAGCAACAGTATCCTGCTGATCAAATGCTCCAAGAGATGGGCATTGAGAGTTATCTGGGGATTTCGCTGTGGAACTCCGCAGGGAAACCCCTGGGATTGTTATCGATCATGGGCTGTTCGCCGCTGCAGAATGTGCAACTGGCAGAGTCGATGCTCAAAATCTTCGCTATTCGTGCTGCGGCGGAACTCGAGCGGCAGTCCTCCGAACAAGCCTTGGTGCTCAGTGAAGCCAAGTTCCGCCAGATTTACGAAAATGACCCCGGTCATGATGCACTCCATCAATGAATCTGGGGAGATTTGTGATGTCAACTGCAAGTGGTTGCAGGAGACGGGCTATAGCCGTGAGGAAGTGATGGGGCAGTCCTTCGACTTTTTGATGACTCCAGAGTCCGCAGCCCATGCACACCAAACCGTGGTCCCAGAATTCTGGCAGCAGGGCTATGCCCATAACATTCCCTATCAGTACCTGAAGAAAGACGGGACAGTGATGGATGTGTTGCTCAATTGTGTCGCTACGACGGATCCAACGGGGCATCCGATTAGCCTCTCGGTGGTGCAGGATGTCACCCAACGCAAACTCGCTGAAGCAGCACTGCGGCAGGCGGAGGAAAAGTATCGCAGTATTGTTGAGAATGCGGTTGAAGGGATTTTCCAATCCACATTGGAAGGCTACTATCTCACCGCCAACTCAATGTTGGCACGGATCTACGGCTACCAGTCTCCGGATGATTTAGTCAACAACCTCACCGATATTCAGCATCAGCTCTATGTTGATCCGGAGCGCCGGGAGGACTTCAGGCAATTGATGCAGCAGCAGGGATACGTTCAGAGCTTTGAATCCCAGGTGTTTCGTAAAGATGGCAGTATGATCTGGATCTCCGAGAGTGCGCGGGCGATTCGGGACGAGACGGGGGAAATCATCGGCTACGAGGGCACCGTTGAAGACATCACCGCCCGTAAGTCTGCGGAGGTACGGCTCTATCGGCGGGATGTGCTGTTGCAAGGGGTTGCAGAAGCCACCAACCACCTGTTAACGGAACCCAACTATGACGTGGCGATCGCCAAAATGCTGGCAGCGCTGGGTTTGGCGACGGGGGTGGATCGGGTCTATATCTACGAGCATCATCCCCACCCAACCACGGGGGATATAGCCATGAGTATGCGCTTTGAATGGACCCGCGAGGGCATTGTCCCCACCATTCAAAAGCCCTACTGGCAAAACCAATCCTATGAAAACTTTGGCATGGGTCGGTGGTATGAGACCTTTACAGTTGGGAAGTCGATTAAAGGGATCATCCAAGAGTTCCCAGCCAGTGAACGGGAAATTCTCCAACAGGATAATATCCAGTCCATCATCATGGTGCCGATCCATATTGACGGCCAGTGCTGGGGATACATTGGCTTTGATGATTGCCAAGCCGAACGGTGCTGGTCTCGCAGTGAAGAATCGATCCTCCAGGCAATGGCCGCGAGTATTGGGGGGGCGCTGAAGCGCCAGCAAGCCGAAGCCACCATCCGCTATCAAGCGTTTCATGATCTGCTGACCAACCTGCCCAATCGCACCTTGTTTAACGATCATTTGCTCCTAGCTTTGGCCTCAGCCCGTCGTCACCGGACTCCACTGGCGGTGATGTTTCTGGATGTGGATCGGTTCAAAACCATTAATGACACCCTGGGTCATGCAGCGGGCGATCGGCTACTGCAACGGATTACGGAACGTCTCTTGAGCTGTCTCCGCGGCGGAGACACCATCGCCCGCTGGGGCGGGGATGAATTTACCCTGTTGCTGCCCCAGATAACGTCGATTCAGGATGTCGCCAACATCGCCCAACGAGCGTTGGAGGCTTTGAAGCGACCTTTTCACATCAATATGCAGGAGCTACATGTCACGTCGAGTATTGGCATTGCCCTGTTCCCCCAGGATGGGGAGGATGTGGAAACCCTGTTGCGGAATGCAGACGCGGCCCTCTATCGCGCCAAAGATCAGGGGCGTAACAACTACCAGTTTTATCTGCCCACCATGAACTCCACTGCTTCGGCGTTACTGGTGATGGAAAATGATTTGCATCGGGCGCTGGAACGGCGTGAATTTGTCCTTTACTATCAACCGCAGGTTAACATTCATACCTGGAAGATCACAGGCATGGAGGCCTTACTCCGCTGGCAGCATCCGGAACGAGGTCTGGTTTCTCCCCAAGAATTTATCTCCCTGGCGGAAGAAACTGGCCTGATTGTCCCCATTGGTGAATGGGTTCTACGCACCGCCTGTGCTCAAAATCAAGCTTGGCAGGCGGCGGGACTCCCCCCGATGCGCGTTTCTGTCAACCTCTCAGCTCGACAGTTTCAACAGCCGAATTTGGTAACAACGGTGGCTCGGATTTTGCAAGAAACCGAGCTGGCTCCAAAATTTCTGGAGTTAGAAATCACAGAAACCACGGTGATGCAGAACATCGACTTCACCAGTGGCATGCTCCATGATCTGCAACAGATGGGGATTTCTCTGTCCATGGATGACTTTGGCACTGGCTATTCTTCCCTGGGCTATTTGAAGCAGTTTCCCCTGCAAACCTTGAAAATCGATCGCTCCTTTGTACGAGATCTGAAGACCAGCCCCAAGGATGCAGCCATTGTCACGGCGTTGGTGACCCTGGGTCAGGGTTTAAACTTAAACGTGGTGGCTGAGGGGGTGGAAACCTTAGAACAACTGGAAAAGCTGCGATCGCTCCAGTGTGGAGAAATTCAAGGCTTTCTTTTCAGTCCTCCCCTCCCCGTACCTGAGGCCGCCGCCTTGATTCAGAACTATAGCCCTTGCCAGGACTGACGCCATTAAACCATTCAACAGTCAAACCTCCCCCGGTTGAGACTCGGGATGGAAGTAGGCATAGATCTCCTGGGCAATGTGGGGGCCAATGCCGGGAACGGTTGCCAGTTGTTCCGGGGTGGCTTCACGGATGTAGTCTAGGGATCGGAAGACGGCGAGCAGTTGCTTTTGGCGATGGTGTCCCAGTCCAGGAATTTCATCCAGGCGAGATCGACGCAGGCGATCGCTGCGTTGCTGACGGTGAAAGCTGACGGCAAAGCGGTGAGCCTCATCCCGCAGACGGCGTAGCAGTTGCACACCGGGTTGTTCGGGGTCAGTCGCTAAGGGGGCAGATTCCCCCGGTAGAAAAATTTCTTCCCGTTGTTTTGCCAGACTGACGACCCGCAGGTGATCAAGGAGATCCAGCTCCCGCAGGACGGCAACCACCGCTGAAAGTTGACCTTTGCCGCCATCAATCATGATCAGATCGGGCCAATCAGAGTCCCTCCCCAGAACCTTGGGTTTGCCACCACTGGTCGGTTCGAGTGCCCCTAGCTGCCGATCGATCGGGGTGCTGCCCAAGGGGGAATATTTGCGAAACCGTCGCCCCATCACCTCTGCCAAGCTGGCAAAGTCATCGGAGTGGCCCAGGGTGACTGTCGGATTTTTAATTTTGTAATGTCGATAGTGCTGCTTGGCGGGGAGACCCTTGATGAATACCACTTGGGAGGCGACGGCATCCGACCCCTGAATATGGGAGATGTCATAGCCTTCAATGCGATGGGGCAGTTCGGGGAGATCCAGTAATTCTGCCAGATCCTGCATTGCCTGGGTATTGCGATCTGCCACTCGCTGCATCCGTGCCAGTTCATACCCAGCGTTGCGCTCTACCATGTCTATCAGCTCGGCTTTGGTTTGCCGTTGAGGGGTCAAAATGGTGACTTTGCGGCCTTTGCGATCGCTGAGGAAGGTGGCTAGCATCTCGGCTTCGGGCAGGTCATGCTGCACCAGGATTTCCGTGGGAATTTCCACGGCATCAACCTGTTGATAGTGTTCTTCCAGTACCCGCTGCAAAATCGCGCCCGGTTCCGCCACCGCCGTTTCGGCAATAAAGCCCAAGCGTCCCACCAGTCGCCCGGCTCGAATCTGGAAGAGTTGCACACAGGCATTTTGGTCATCGGCCACTAGGGCGATCGCATCCCGTGACACCGTATCATCGGGCAAGGCCACCTTTTGCTCCGCCCCCAGACTTTTGAGACCGTGAATTTGATCCCGGAGTCGAGCAGCCTGCTCAAAATTTAAGCCAGTAGCAGCCTGCTGCATTTGTACCGTGAGGGATTCCACCAGCTCCTCAGTCCGTCCCTGAAACACCATCGCCACCTTTTGCACGGTTTTGCGGTAATCCTCCGGGGTAATTAACTGCTGACACACCCCCGGACACCGACCAATATCGTAGTTAAGGCAGGGGCGATCCTTAAACAGGGGCTGGGGACGTTGCCGCAGGGGAAAGAGCCGCTTAGAGAGGTAGAGGGTACTCCGAAGTAAATGGCTGTCAACGTAGGGGCCGTAATAGCGGTCTTTGATATTGCCTAGATAGCGTTTGCGGGTAATAAAGATCCGGGGATAGGTCTCTGACCAGGTGATGCAGACGTAGGGATATTTCTTATCATCTTTGAGCAGCACATTGAAGTGGGGTTGGTGTTGCTTGATCAGATTGGCTTCCAGGGCCAGGGCTTCGGCTTCGCTATCGGTGACAATAAACTCAATCTCCACAATCTGCCGCACCATCAGGTCAATGCGGGGACTGTGATTGTGGCGATCGCGGAAATAGGAACGTACCCGTGACCGCAGTCGCTTGGATTTGCCGATATAGAGAATCTGATCCTCGCGATCGCGCATGTAGTAAATGCCGGGTTCCATGGGAATCTCTTGGAGCCGACTTTCCAGGCGATCAGGGTCTTGAAACAGGGGGGGAAGTTTTGCAGACACCATCACTCAAAACCAGCAGCACACTATGATTTAGTCTAGGATGGGTTGCTGGCACTGTGCTGCCCACGACCTTTGTTGCCCAAACCAAGGGGGTTCTCGATGCAGACTGTTCACTTACTGCTGACCTTCACCTCACCGGGACCTATCCTCTTTGAATGGGGGCCGCTGGTGATTCGTTGGTATGGGCTGCTAATTGCGATCGCCGTCTTGGTGGGGATTAATCTCTCCCAGTTTTTGGCCCAGCGGCGGCAGGTGAACCCGGAAATCATGGCAGATCTGGCAATTTGGTTGGTGATCGCCGCCATTCCCTGTGCCCGTCTTTACTATGTTGCCTTTCAATGGCAGGAATATGCCGCCGATCCCAGCAAAATCATTGCCATCTGGCAGGGAGGCATTGCCATCCATGGCGCGATCCTGGGGGGGATGGCAGCGGCGCTGCTATTTGCCCGTTTGCGGCGGGTACCCTTCTGGCAGTTGGCCGATCTCGTGGCACCCGCTCTGATTCTGGGGCAAACCATTGGGCGCTGGGGCAATTTCTTTAATTCCGAAGCCTTTGGTCGTCCCACTGACCTGCCCTGGAAGTTATATATTCCACCCACGCACCGTCCCCTGGGTTACACCAATTTTGAGTACTTTCACCCCACCTTTCTCTACGAGTCTCTGTGGGATCTGTCAGTCTTTGCCCTGTTGTTGAGCCTCTTCTTTTGGAGCTTGCACCGTCAACCCCCGTTGAAGGTAGGGACGCTGTTTCTGGTGTATCTGGTGAGCTATAGCCTGGGTCGCCTGTGGATTGAAGGGTTGCGAATGGACAGTCTGATGTTGGGGCCGCTCAGAATTGCCCAATTGGTGAGTCTGGGGGCGATCGCCCTAGGAGTGATCGGCTTGCTCTGGCTGTATCGACTGGATCGGGCTTTACCAGATGTTGTTACCAGTGAGCAGGCTTCCCCTAGCTAAAGCACCCTCTTCAGCCAGCGCCAGGATTGCCCCTCTAACCCCTTCACGGAATTTTCTCACCTATGACCCTTCAACCCGCCGTCTATCTTGTGGGGGCTGGCCCTGGCGATCCCGATCTGCTGACAGTCAAAGCGCAGAAGATATTAGCTCAGGCAGATGTGATCCTGGTAGCTGATTCACTGGTGCCGCGCCAGATTTTGCAAGGGGTTCGGTCGGAGGCCGAAATTATTCCTACAGCCAACAAAACCTTGGAAGAGATTCTGCCCTTCATGGTTGAGCGGGTGCAGAGTGGCAAGTCTGTTGTCCGGCTGCAATCCGGAGATCCCAGCCTTTACAGTGCTATTCATGAGCAGATGCAGGCATTACAATCAGCGGCAATTCCCTTTGAGGTGGTTCCCGGCATTAGTGCTTATCAGGCAGCCGCCGCCACATTACAGGTGGAACTGACCGTTCCGGGACTGGTACAAACTATTATCTTGACCCGCATCAGTGGGCGGACTGAAGTACCAGATCGAGAGGCATTGGCATCCCTAGCGGCTCATCAAGCCAGTTTATGTCTGTACTTGAGTGCCCGCCATGTGCAGAGCGCCCAAACCCAATTACTCCAGCACTACCCAGCAGATACCCCCGTTGCCCTCTGTTATCGATTAGGCTGGCCGGACGAGAAAATTTGGCTGGTTCCCCTAGGGGAAATGGCTGTGACCACAGAGCGCGAAAATCTGATTCGGACGACCCTCTACGTCATCAGTCCAGCACTCAAGGCAGCACCCGCCCGCTCTCGACTTTACCATCCCGAGCATTCCCACTTGTTTCGTCGTGAATCTAGTGGGTAACAGCTGCTCCTGAGTCTGGGTTCGGGAGAGCAAGCATGGTGAGTTCCCAATCACAACAAAGATGGCAATCAAGATCTTGTCCATCTGTCAATCACTCTGAGCCAGGTTACGATCTGGCAGAATTATGGACAGCCCAAAGACTCACGGGTAGCAACGCCTGTGACAGAGTTAACCCCACTGGCCGATTGGCATAACAGTACCACTTGCTGCCGATCTAGCACCGCATTACTAAAGTCTGCTCCGGTTACCTGAGCGCCCCGAAAGTTAGATTTAAGCAGCATCGCATCCGTCAAAATGGCATCGGTGAAATCTATGCCCGACAGGTTACTGAGGTAGGCAATGCCATTACTGAAGTTGACCCCATGCCAGTTGGCCTTGGTGAGCATTGCCCCGTTGAACACTGCACCTCGCAGATCGGCACCGCTGAAGTTAGCCCCCGCTAGCTCGGCAGCACCAAATTCTACTTGCAACAAGCTTTGGCCGGAATAATCCTTGGCGATCGCAGCTGCATCATCATAGGCGCGAATCGCGGCGGAGCTAGCCGCCTGCACCGGCAGTGGCAACCCCATCAGCACCACGAGCAAGGCTATTACCCATCCCCAAAGAGGCCAACAACGTAGACGCATAAATAATTCCCAGACATTTATTGCTAAACCCCCCATCTCTTTAAGTTAATCATGTTGGGTGAGAAAAGGAGAGCAGTATCAAACTCCCTCTGCCGATCTAGGAGAGCAATTTAGGGTGAGGGCTACACCGGTGCGATCGCGGCAGTGCTGAAAGATGAGGCTGTAGCAGCGGGACTAGATTGTGACGGCTGGGGTGTCCCAGTATTTTCTGTTTCGGGGGGATCTTTACCGGAATAGGCTGCAATTAAGATGAACAGCAGGCACATCGTCTACGGCCTACCTCCAAAAATTTCCAAGTGTGATATTTTTATACTGTAAGCTAGCAGTTCGTGTAGCAAAAAAGAGTCGTGGAAGTCACGGACTCGACTGAAATCCTCAAGCGCTTGGATGCTCTTTCCGCCAATATAAACGGGGTAAGAGAAGAAATCCATGAGATGCGGCTAGAGTCACGGGTGTTCCAAGCCCAAACCACCGAACGCTTGGAAGCCATCAACCAGCGGCTTGATTCTATGGAAAAGCGCCAAGACGCTACAGATCAACGGATCATCACCCAGGAAAACCGTGTCTGGGGGCTGATCGTAGCCGCTACTGTTGCAGTGTTTGGGCTGCTCTCCAAACTCGCCTTCTTCCCGACGAAGTTCTAACAGCCTTCCTCGCTCGACTCCACGACACCTGCCCATCGCTTCTCGGCGGTGGGTTTCTTCAACCATTTGTGCTGTAGGATTTTCCCAGAGACTCCTCCCAGTTACTGTCCCCTCAGCTTTCCTAAGATGCGCCGTTCAGCAAACCTTCAACGACTGCTGCTGCTGGGCTTGACCTGCCCGGTGATTGGGCTGAATGTGTGGATTTTGTCCCAGGTCTATCGCTACTTTGAGGGCTTGTTTTCCCTGCTGGCGGTGGCGGCGATTCTGTCCTTTTTGCTCAACTACCCGGTACGTTGGCTAGAGCGCACTAAGTTTTCCCGCACTCAAGCCGTGTCGGTGGTGCTGCTGGTTGCCCTGACGCTCCTAGTGGTACTGGGGGTGACGTTAGTCCCCACGGTGATTGAGCAAAGTGTGCAGTTGTTTCGGAAAATTCCCGACTGGCTTACCGAAGCCCAACAAAATATTCAACACCTAGACTTTTGGGCTCGCCAGCGACGACTGCCCATCAACCTCCAGGATCTAGCCAATCAGGTCAATCGTCGCATTGAAGACCAGGTGCAAGCCCTCGTCTCTCAGGTTTTGGGGCTGGCCCTGGGAACAGTTTCGGGGCTGGTCAACTTTTTATTGGTGATTGTCCTGGCGTTTTACATGCTGCTGTATGGCGATCGCCTGTGGCAGGGAGTGATCAAGCTCTTGCCCCGGCGCTTTGGCACTTCATTGAGTGCCTCTCTGCAACTGAATTTTCATAACTTTCTGATCAGTCAGTTGCTGCTGGGGCTGTTTATGTTTGTCGCCCTCACCCCGATCTTTTGGCTGATGGGGGTGTCCTTTGCCCTGTTATTTGCCCTGATTATCGGGGTAGCGAATTTGATCCCCCTCATCGGTGCGGCGCTGGGCATTGGCCTGGTGATTTTACTGGTGATGTTTCAAAATCTCTGGCTGTCCCTACAAGTGGCGATCGCGGCGGTGGTGGTTCAGCAAATTAAAGATAACCTCCTGGGACCTCGCTTGATGGGGGATATCATTGGTCTCAACCCCATCTGGATCTTTGTGGCGCTGCTGGCCGGGGGGCAAATTGCTGGATTGCTGGGGGTCTTTGTCGCTGTCCCCATTGCTGGCACCATTAAGCTCACCTTTGATGAACTCCGTCATCCCTACCGTCGCCCCTCCTTAAAGGCCGCTCATCCCGTCGATGCAGCAACCCCTGGCGACTCGGACCCTTTGGGTTGACCGATATAATCGTTAAACTGTTAAACGATACTTATTTCAACAACTTATGTCAGTTTTGGCGGCGATCGCTGTTTTGGCACTTCTGATCGTGGTTCATGAACTAGGGCACTTTCTAGCCGCCCGATTTCAAGGAATCCATGTGAATCGGTTTTCCATTGGCTTTGGGCCAATCCTGTGGAAATATCAAGGGCCAGAGACAGAGTATGCCTTACGGGGCTTCCCCTTAGGCGGCTATGTCGGATTCCCAGATGATGATCCCGACAGCGAGATCCCGCCAGATGATCCCAACCTCCTCCGCAACCGTCCGTTACTGGATCGGGCGATCGTGATCAGCGCTGGGGTGATCGCCAATCTGATCTTTGCTTACTTTCTACTGGTGGTGCAGGTCGGCATCCTTGGGGTTCCCGCCGCCAGTCAACCGGGGGTGTTGATCCCGCAAGTCATCGCCAATGTTAACAGTCCGGCGGTCAAGGCAGGTCTGCAACCGGGAGATGTGATTTTACAAGCCAATGGGGAGACGTTTGGTACCTCTCTGGATACCATCAGTGACCTGAAGCAGTTAATTAAAACCAGTCCCGGCAAGCCGATTCAACTCACCCTCCAACGGGGGACTGAGGAAATGGCTCTGACGGTTACCCCGACCACGGGAGCCAAAGGCGAAGGCTTGATCGGGGTGCAACTCAAAAGTAATGGCACCCTGGTCAGACAGCACCCCTCCAACTCCCTTGTGGTGCTGGGCGTAGCTGCCAGTGAGTTTCAGCGGATTGTGGTGATGACGGTGCAGGGTTTTGGTCAGTTGATCAGCAACTTTCAGGAAACCGCCAGTCAGGTGGCGGGGCCAGTGAAAATTGTCGAAATTGGCTCCACCCTAGCCCGTTCAGATATCACGAGTCTGTTCCAATTTGCGGCTCTGATCAGCATTAACCTGGCGATCCTCAATATCTTGCCCTTACCGGCACTGGATGGGGGACAACTGGTGTTTCTGGTGATTGAAGGGTTGCGAGGCAAGCCCCTCCCCACCCAGATTCAGGATGGGATCATGCAAACGGGTCTGATGTTACTCATGGGGCTGGGGGTATTTCTGATCATTCGTGATACGGCAGAGCTACTGCAACAGTGAGTATTACCCGGAAATTATCCGCCAAACAACAGCGCGCCAGGGAAATTCTGACGCGGTTAAAGCGGCTTTATCCCGATGCCACCTGTACCCTCACCTACGAAACCCCGGTGCAATTGCTGGTGGCCACGATGCTCTCCGCCCAATGCACCGACGAGCGGGTCAATTTGGTGACGCCGGAGCTGTTTCGGCGCTTTCCCGATGCCACTGCCCTAGCGACGGCTGATCTGGAGGAACTGGAAACCCTGGTGCGCTCCACAGGTTTTTACCGTAACAAGGCCAAGCATATTCAGGCTGCCTGCCAGTTGCTTGTGCGGGAGTTCGGGGGGGAAGTCCCCCGGCTGATGGAGGATTTGCTGCGGCTGCCGGGGGTGGCGCGGAAGACTGCAAATGTGGTGCTGGCCCACGGATTTGGTTTGAACATGGGGGTCACGGTTGATACCCATGTAAAACGGCTGAGTCATCGCTTGGGATTAACCCAGCAGCCTGATCCGATTCATATTGAGCGCGATTTAATGCGCCTGATCCCCCAGCCCGACTGGGAAAATTGGTCAATACGCCTGATCTATCACGGTCGCGCCGTCTGCAATGCTCGCCATCCCCAGTGCGATCGCTGTGCCCTCGCCGATCTGTGTGCTGCGGTTGATCTGACTAAAGTCAGCCGAGAAACCTTAGCGCTGGTTGCCCAAAGTCATCTGCCGCCCCAGGCATTTTCTCTCTAAACCGTTTGGTGGATGTATGTGGTCTGGTTTCCTGAAGCTGATTCTGGGTATGGCACTGGCTCTAGTGCTACTGATTGCCGGTGGGAGTGCCATCTCTTGGTTACTAATGAGTCGGCTGATTGGTTCGCCGCCCAAGCCTGAGTTTGAAAATGATCATCCCTTGTCCAAGAATCAGCCAACCCCGGTCGTCCTGGTTTCCCCGACTCCAGTGAAGCCGACTCAGGCGACCGTGACCCCCACGCCCAGTCCGCAACCGGGAGCTTTTAGCGCCCGCATTTCTTGGCCCCAAGGGGTGACGGTGCGAGATCGTCCCGCAACCGATGGCAGCCGTGTTACTGGGGTTGACTTCAATGCCCAGGTGACCGTCCTGGAGAATAGCGCCGATGGCATCTGGCAACGCATCCGCCTCGAAAATGGTCGTGAAGGGTGGATCAAAGCGGGCAACTTAGAGCCCCTGGCAACGAATCGTCCCCAACGATAGGTATGGGTATGGCAATGCAAGTAGCAATCTGGCTAGTCCTGGCTGGGGTGGGTAGCACCCTCGTCATCCTCGGAGGGTTTATGACCCTGGGGAGTTTGTTATTGTGGTTGAATCCTGCTGCTGCCCGCCGCCCCCAGGATCCATCGGCTCTCCAGCCCTCGACGGCAAAGGTGATTCAGCTCCTAGCGGTTGCCCTTAGCCTCACCCTATTGGGGCTGACATTGCTCCTGCTGCGATCCTTTCCCAACGCAAGGTACCCCGATGCAGGACTTCTGCACCCCCCGGAAGAATCAATGCAAGGCCATGCAGAAGCATTGCAGCGTCATACAGAAACAGTTCCAGTCCATGCAAAAGCAGTGCGGCAGGATCTTGGCAATCTTCTAGCCCTAGGAGATCCCCTGGGACAGGCGGTTGGGGGCAAGATTTGCTAGGATGACGGTCGCTAAGGTGCGCGGAATCATCGCCGTTTTTCTCACAGGTACCGTTGATGTCAGCAGCCCCCCTGATTGTTGCCCAAGGTGTTCACAAGTGGTACGGAAAGTTCCACGCGCTGCGGGGTGTTGACCTGACGGTGCATCGTCAGGAGGTCGTTGTTCTCATGGGGCCTTCTGGCTCGGGGAAATCCACCTTAATTCGCACCCTGAATGCCCTGGAAGACTATCAGCAAGGACGCATTGAAATTGACGGCATGGAGCTTTCCCATGATCTGCACAATATTGAGGCGATTCGTCGGGAGGTGGGCATGGTGTTTCAGCAGTTCAATTTGTTTCCGCATCTAACGGTGCTGCAAAATCTCACCCTAGCTCCCCGATGGGTGCGGCGTTGGTCGGCAGCCAGGGCGGAGGCCGTTGCCCTGCAACTCCTAGAGCGGGTGGGAATTCTGGAGCAGGCTCACAAATATCCGGCGCAGTTGTCCGGAGGACAACAACAGCGAGTGGCGATCGCCCGATCATTAGCCATGCAACCCCAGATCATGCTGTTTGATGAACCCACCTCTGCCCTCGACCCCGAAATGGTGCGGGAGGTGTTGGATGTGATGAAAACCCTAGCAACCTCCGGGATGACCATGGTGGTTGTCACCCATGAAGTGGGATTTGCCAGGGAAGTTGCCCACCGGATTCTCTTGATGGATGGGGGCGTGGTGATTGAGGAAGCCCCCCCCCACGGAATTTTTCCAACGCCCCCAAGAAGACCGCACCCGTCGCTTTCTCTCTCAAATTCTCTAGGGTATGACCTTCATGGAGTGGATTGCCCTGATCGCCCAGCAGATCTTGATCGCCCTAGCTGGGCTGTTCACAATGCCCCTGTTTCGCCTCAATGCTCAGGCGATTTCCCTGGCTTCGGTTTCCCTCTTGTTTCTGCAACTGCTGTTGGTCTGGATCGTGGTGCGGGCGGTGCGGGAGTGGCTAAAGCGAGGATTATTATCGCGGTTGGGCATAGATCGGGGAACACGGGACGCGATCGCCCGGGTGTTCAGCTACCTCTTGATTGCCCTGGGGTTTGTGATTGTGCTGCAAACCGCTGGCATAGATCTGAGTTCCCTCACCGTCCTAGCTGGGGTGTTTGGCATTGCCTTTGGCTTGGGGTTACAAAATCTTGCCAGTAACTTTATTCGGGGGGGTGGCACTCTTGGTGGAGCGTCCCATCAAGGTGGGGGATTTCATTGAAGTCAATAACTTGCTAGGAACTGTCGAAAAGATTTCCATCCGCGCCACAGTGATTCGCACCACCGATGATGTGTCGGTGATTGTGCCCAACTTTCGGTTGATCGAAAGCAACATTATCAACTGGAGCTATGGGGACACCACCACCCGGATTCATCTCCCCGTGGGGGTTGCCTATGGGACTGATCCGGTGTTGGTGACCGAGGTGCTGTTGTCGGTGGCGCGGATGCATCCGGATGTGTTGGCCTATCCACCGCCAAAGGTCTGGTTGAGGCATTTTGGAGACAGTGCCTTACAGTTTGAACTCCTGGTCTGGATCAGTCATCCTCCCGATGTGGAGCCGATCAAAAGTGCCTTGAATTTCTGCATTAATCAGGAGTTTCACAACCACCATATTGAGATTCCTGTGCCCCAACAGGATTTAAGAGTGCGAAATCTGGAGGGGATCGAGGCGCTGTTGCGATCCCAGCAGTTGAACCCTGGGGACAAGGGGGGGAATCCCAGCCCCACCCATCTGGGGATATCGCCCCCAACCCCAGAGATGTTCTCAGCACCGATGTCCACCGATCAAACCCTGCGATCGCTACTGCGTCAGGTCACCTACTTTGAAAATTGTGCGGATTTGGATTTACGGATCTTGATTGAACATGGCTATCGGCAATTATTTCCTGCCAATCAAGTGATCTGCCATGAAAATGACCTTGGCCGCTCTTTCTACCTGATTCTCTCGGGAGCGGTGGAAATCTATTCCCAACGCCTCGATAAGTACATTGCCACCCTGCGAGTCGGGGAGTTCTTTGGGGAAATGTCGCTGCTGCTGGGCATTCCCCGCTCTGCCACCTGTCGAGCCGTGGAAGACACGGTGCTCTTTGTCGTCAATCACAACGACTTGCAGAAACTCTTGGTCAATCAAAAACAACTCGCCGATGAAATTGCTACCAAGCTATCCGAACGGCAACAGGCCTTGCGAGAATTGGGATTGCTGGAAACGGGGAATCTGGAAGAGCCGCCGTTTATTCGCATCCGAAAACATCTGCAAACCCTCTTCGGCATCTAGGCAGCAGGCTTCTGGATCAATTTCAGAACCGTCTGTTCCGCGATCGCCTTGCCCTCATCCAACAGGTAGGTAAAGAAGGTACGGGCGACCACGGATAATTGTTTCCCCGCGGGATGAATCACATACCAATGACGCTGAATCGGAAATCCTTCGACATCCAGAATGGTGATTTCGCTGCTGGCCCCCTCTAACGCTAGGGTGTGGAGGGACAGCACCGAGATCCCCAAGTTACCGGCGATCGCCTGTTTAATCGCCTCATTACTCCCCAGTTCTAGGCGGACTTTGATCGCGATCGCTTGGTCATCGAACAGTTTCTGGATCGCCCGTCGGGTGCCTGAGCCAGGTTCCCGCATAATAAATGGCTCCTCGGCCAGACGGGGGAGGGGAATGTGGGACTCCTTCGCCAAGGGATGATTGCTTGCCGCCATCACCACCAGGGGATTTTCCAGAAACGGACGACAACTGATATCCTGATTTTCTGGAGGTTGACTGAGAATATAAAGGTCGTCCTGATTGGCCGTCAACCGATCCAATAGTTGATCATGGTTGGTGACGGTCAGGGAGACATCAATTCCTGGATAGCGCTGGCAAAAAGGCCCAAGCAGGCGAGGAATTACATACTTAGCAGTGGTGACCACGGTCAGACGCAGATTACCCTGTTTCAACCCCTTCATGTCGGCGATCGTCATCTCAAATTGAGAGATTTGCTCAAATAGCTGCTGACAGGTGGTAGAAAGCTCTCGACCCGCCTCTGTGAGATAAAGCCGTCGCCCGACTTGCTCAAACAGGGGTAACCCTACGGTCTTGGTCAATTGCTTAATCTGCATCGAAACCGTTGGCTGTGTCAAGAACAGCTCTTCTGCTGCACGGGTGAAGCTACTGTGACGGGCAGCGGCTTCAAAGACTTTGAGTTGATGTAGGGTTGCCTGCCTCACGGGTGATCACTCCCAGAACCGATTGTTTATAGACTTGATACTATCAAGAATTAGTTATTCATTGCAATTAGTCTATGAATTTTCCATCCAGAATCAACGGGTCGGACTACCCCTGCTGTACCGCCAGTAACTGGGAGGTCAGGAAGCGATCCATCCAAGCTTCGAAGTAGGTTCGGTTAGCCTGCTGTTCCGTGGGTTGCTGGGTATTCAGGGGGTAGGGCATTAAGCCCAAAATGGTTGCGGTGGTGACACAGAACATGGATTTCTGAAAACTTATACAAATTTTCACCCGCAGATCGTCCTCACCGCGAGGTTGCTGCAAATACAGGTCATGTAAATAATCGGGCAGATAGTGGCGCATATCCTGCATCAACAGGGTAGGCGGAATTCCGGCACCACCGATGGGAAGGGGGTCCGCATACAATGCTCCGTAAGCAAAGCGACTCTGATCGGGGGAAATTTGATTGGCTTGGGCATTGTAGGAAACGGTGCCAAAGAATGGGGTGCCGCGAAAGAAGATGCTCTCAACATAGGGAACCCCAACATCCATCAAGAAGGTCAGATCGGCTGCAGCGGGGATAATCTCATAGGGTTGTTCCCTCACCCTCACGGTGTAGGTGATCGGTTGGCTAGCAGCGGCAACCAGTCCATCCAGAATATGCTGGACGATCTGGGGAATGGATTGAATTTCGCCGCCATCATAGCGATCGGAGAGGGTGAGAAACAGTGGGCTCATCACCTGCCAAAATTGTCCGAGGGCACTGTAATAAACCAGCTGCCGCACCTGTTCCAGTAAAAAATTAGGGAAGAGTTGATGGAGGCTACGGATCGGCCAATTGTGCCGAATCTTAGCGGCGATCGCCCGCCGTGCTGCCTGCTCAAATTCGGGGGTATTTAGATAGGCATCAAGACGGCCACCGCCATGCCAGAGCATGACCTTCATGGCATACTCAGCATACTCAAAGTTAATCCGGTCATGGCACCAGTGACGCCACAACCGCCCCAGGGAGACCTGGCCATTGAAATACTTAAAGAAGGGAAACAGCACCAGGAACTGGTGATCAGCAATATAGATCAGGTTGCGGTAGTAGGCGTCTAGGACAACCCCATAGCTTTTGAGAATGCCCACGACTTCGGTGACATTTTCAGGCGTATCGGGGAGGAGAGCCTGTCCGGCTTGCAACCGCTCCACAAACGCAGCCAGGGGATGGGTTGATTTTTTGAGGAACATGGAGCTCATGGCCGAGTTTCAGTAGAATCAGGGTGGGCAGCCAGGGAGAGGCTGGACACCAGAGCGGTGGGGACACGATCAAGAAACCAAGCTGCGATGGAAGTCTCACTCCAGCGGACGACCCAAGCTGGCTGCATCCCCAACAGCACAATCAGCACCCCTAAAATCAATGCCGGGAAGCGATCTCGCCATTCCACCTTGGGCAAGTTGGCAAAAGCAGCCGTGAGGCGACCAAAAAACGGTGCGGTTCACCAACAACAGAAAGTACACCGCCGTCAGTCCCGTCCCAATCATCGACAGCAGGGTTTGGGTAGGGAAGGCAGCAAAACTGCCTCGAAAGATCAAAAATTCGGCGACAAACCCGCAGAGACCGGGAATTCCAGCGCTCGCCATCACCCCCACAATCATCAGACTGCCAATCACAGGCAAGCCTCGCTCCGGGTTCAGGAGTCCCCGCAGCACATCTAAGTCGCGACTCCCAGTTTTTTTAATACACCACACCCACCAGCAGAAACCAGCTGGGCAGAGATCAGGCCGTGGCTGACCATTTGCATCATCGCCCCTAAAATACTCAGGGGCGCAGCGGCAGCCAGTGCCAACAGTACATAGCCCATGTGACCGATGGAACTATAGGCAACCATCTTCTTCATGTCCGTCTGGGCGATCGCCGTCAGCGACCCATACAGCACACTCGCCACCGCCCACCCGGCCAACCAGGGGGAGAACAGTGTCCAAGCCTCGGGGAACAGTCCCCACCCAAACCGTAACAGACCATAGGTGCCTAACTTCAGCAACACCCCTGCCAGGAGCACCGAGATGGGTGTTGAGGCTTCCACATGGGCATCGGGCAGCCAGGTGTGGAAGGGGATCAGGGGGATCTTAATTCCGAAACCTATCAGCAAAGCAGCCAGCAGCCAGCATTGGGTCCCCAGGGGCAGGGACTGGTTTTGCAAGAGTGCGTAAGCAAAGCTATCGGTTCCACTCACCCACACTAACCCTAGGAAAGCTGCCAAGATTAGCATTCCCGAAACCGAAGTGTAGATCAAGAACTTGGTGGCGGCGTAACCCCGGCGCGCCCCCCCCGAAATGGCAATTAGCAGGTACAGGGGAATCAGTTCTAGCTCGTAGAACAGGAAAAACAACAGCAAATTTTGCGCCAGGAAGGCTCCCGCCACTCCAGTTGACAGCAATAGGATCAGGGCATAGTAAAAGCGGGGGCGCGGCAAACTGCGATCGCCACTGTAGATCGCCACCCAGGTGAGTAAACTATTCAAGGCCACTAGGGGAAAGGACAGCCCATCGATCCCAATTTGATAATCTAATCCCAGGGAGTCCAGCCAGGGAATTTGTTCCAGGAATTGCAGCCCCCCCTGAGTGAAATCAAACTGATACCCAATTACCCCCGTCCAGAGGGCAACAGCCCCGGTGACCATCAAGGCAATCCATCGGGATGTTTGGGGATTTAGGGGCGTGGGCCAACAACAAATCAGCAGCACCCCGAGAAGGGGTATCCAAATTAAAGCACTGAGCATCATCCTGTCTCCTGCCTACCACATGAACCAGGTAATCCAGACCCCCAACAGGCCGATACCCACCAACATTGTTATTAAGTAAAATTGGGACTGACCGGAAACACTGTATTTCAGCATTTCACCACTGAAGATCGAAGCCAGACCCACCAAGTTAACCAGACCATCCACGACATAGCGATCCACCCAGGCGATCGCTTGGGAAAACAGATTCACCACCCATACAACCGTAAGGCGATAGAGGCGATCGACATAAAAGTCATAGGCTAGTAAGTCCTGGAGAAACCGTAAGGGCACCTGCATCGGTCTTACCCAGGCCCGGTTGAGATAGACGACCCCCCCGAAGACACCGCCAATTAACCCCGAGGCGACTAAGAGCAGGACGGTACTCCAGTGCAGATATTCCCAGTCCGGCAGCAGGGATAACTGTTGCATCAACCACGGGGCTAACAAGTTGACAATGGTCAAAGCCACCATTGGCACCGCCATCGGCCATGCCACCTCAGGGGTACGACGGGTTTTTTCCTGGGGTTGACCGAGAAAGACCAAACGAAACACCCGGGTCAAATTTAAGGCCGTTAACCCGTTGACGATCAGGATCACCCCCCCCAGCCAGGGCTGATGGGTCCAAAATAGGTCGTCAATTCCCAGGCGAAGTGCCCAAAAACTCCCCAAGGGTAAGACTCCCACTAAACCAGCACTGCCCACGACAAAGGCACTGGTGGTGGCCGGCATCCGTGACCACAGTCCCCCCATCTCGGTCAGGTTCTGGGTGTTCGTGGTTGAAATGACAGACCCCAAACTCATGAACAGCAATGCCTTGGCGATCGCATGGGTAAACAGCAACAACAGGGCAAATCCCGTTGACTGCATGCCCACGGCAATAAAGACCAGCCCCAGATAGGCGCTGGTGGAATGGGCTAAAGCCCGTTTGATATCAATTTGGGCGATCGCAACCAAGGAAGCTCCAATGGCGGTCATGGTTCCCAAAACTACCAAGGTTGTCAGTGCGACGGGTGAGAGCGCCACGACGGGCTGTAACTTAATCAGCACATAGGCACCGCACCCAACCACCACGGAGTTCCGTAAAATTGAAGCCGGATTCGGCCCCTCCATCGCCTCATCCAACCAAAGGTGAAGGGGAAATTGAGCACACTTTCCCGTCGGCCCAGCAATCAACGCCAGTCCCAACAAGGTGCTGACCGACGGCGCGAGGTCAGCGGTCTCAACCCAGTCATAGATATCCGTAAAATTTAAGCTCCCCACCAGGGTTGCCAGGGTCACCACCCCCATCAGCAGTAAGACATCCCCAATCCGCTTGGTGAGAAATGCATCCCGTGCGGCGGTAATCACCAGGGGCTGGGCATACCAAAACCCAACCAACAAGTAGGTTGATAGGGTGAGAATTTCCAGGAGTGCGTAGCTAAGAAATAGGGAATCACTGAGGGCCAAGCCACTCATCGCTCCTTCAAAAAATCCCATCAAGGCAAAAAAACGAGCCAACGCCCAGTCCTTTTCCATATAACCCAGGGCATACAACTGTGCCAGTAAGCTGAGCCCGGTGATCAACTCCATGGCACCAACACTGACGGAAGAGATATCCAGGGTTAAGGACAAATCCAGGTCAAACGTCGTCAACCAATGTATAACCAGGGTTTGCGCCTCTTGGTTCCATGTCTCCCGAAAGACAATTGAGCCATGAATAAAGGCCAAAACCGTCATCAATAAATTTAAATATGCAGCAGGACGCGGCCCTGTCTGCCGGATTAAACCCAAAGACCAAGGTAGGGTCAACACCGCACCTAGCAAACCATAAAAACGGTATCCACCAACAGACTTGGAGGAGAAACTGCGACATGAAAACAACCTTGAGACTAAAGAACCAACAACGCAGCTACTAGCCCCTCACACAATCCCAGCGTGGGAGTCCCTAATAACAAAAGAGCATTGCTGATCAAATCCTGCTATCTGAATTAGTTTAACGTTTTAGTACCCCAAAACTTCTATAGAACTGCCAAGACAATTCTATGGAAGGTTTAATTCCGACCTGGTTCAGTGAACCCTGATAAACACCCAAGCAGCAAATCTACCCAACCAGCAAATCTATAAATTTATCCAAACTCTTTTATCTTCTTCTATCACTTTAATTACATAAATTCATAAATATCGATCAATACTAAGGATACCCTGGAGAGCCGAATTAGATCCAACCAGGCTGAAGCTAAAGGCACAGGCAAGACTAGGTAAGGGTTTCCCCGATAATTCCCGCCAGATAGTCATCACCGTGACTAGGCAATTCGACTCTCCCTAGGGGGAAGACAACCTGGCAATAAACAATTTTTGACATTCGTAAATCCTTTTTGTATTAAATAATCTAATGTCCGAGATTTGATATTATCATTTTATGTTATATTGTCAAAAGCAAGACATATCTCTATTCTTGGTATAGAAAAGCTGAAGTTCTCATTCAGATTCAAGTTTGATACCAGTTAGAGTTTCTTCTGAGAACTTTCAAGATTGGACTTACGCTCACTAGGAGAGAAACAATGCCAATTGCAGTTGGGATGATCGAGACGAAGGGGTTCCCCGCGGTGGTGGAAGCAGCAGATGCAATGGTGAAAGCTGCCCGCGTCACCCTAGTTGGCTACGAAAAAATTGGCAGTGGCCGTGTCACGGTGATTGTGCGGGGAGATGTCTCTGAAGTTCAGGCTTCGGTTTCTGCTGGCATTGAGTCCGCCAAACGAGTCAATGGCGGAGAAGTGCTATCCACCCACATTATTGCTCGTCCCCATGAGAACCTAGAGTACGTGCTGCCGATCCGCTACACCGAGGCAGTGGAACAGTTTCGCAACTATTAGGGCTCCTTCGGGCTCAGTGTAACTCCGGTTCGTGTGAGGTTAGTTCAATCCTGACGCTCACAGAGATGTTCTTTTAGATTTCAACGAGGTAAAACCTATGGCAATTGCAGTTGGGATGGTAGAGACGCTGGGCTTTCCCGCGGTGGTGGAAGCAGCAGATGCAATGGTAAAAGCTGCCCGCGTCACCCTGGTTGGTTATGAGAAGATTGGCAGTGGCCGCGTCACGGTGATTGTGCGGGGGGTATGTCTCTGAAGTCCAGGTCTTCGGTTTCTGCTGGCATTGAGTCAGTGAAGCGAGTCAATGGTGGGCAGGTGCTATCCCACCACATTATTGCTCGTCCCCATGAGAACCTGGAGTACGTGCTGCCGATCCGCTACACCGAGGCAGTGGAGCCATTCCGTGAAAGTGTGAACGCCATTCGCCCCATTGGCAGACCCTAATTTCTGATGCGTATTGCGAAGGTTCGCGGCACCGTGGTCAGTACCCAGAAAGAACCCAGCATGCGGGGTGTCAAGCTTCTCCTCTTGCAATTTGTGGATGAAGAGGGACACCTTCTCCCGGAATACGAGGTGGCAGCCGATGGAGTCGGGGCAGGGGTGGATGAATGGGTTCTGGTGAGTTGTGGGAGTGCCGCTCGTCAAGTTCCGGGCAGCGAAACCCGTCCGGTCGATGCTGCGGTGATTGCCATCATTGATACAGTGACGCTGGACAATCTCCGTATCTACAGCAAAAAAGATCAGGATCGATAAGTTGCCCCTGGCTGGGGTCTGAAGTTTGCCTTGCAGCTGATCACTCCGTTGCTGTTTCCGTTAGGAGAATTTTCACGTATGGTAGTCCGTGGCCTTGCTGCCCCACCCACTCCTTGGTCGAAGAATTTGGCTCAGCCTAAGATCCATGAATCGGCCTTTGTCCATTCTTTCTCAAACATTATTGGGGATGTGAGAATTGGTGCCAATGTGCTGGTTGCCCCTGGTACTTCCATCCGTGCTGATGAGGGAACCCCCTTCTACGTAGGGGAGGGGACAAATGTCCAGGATGGAGTTGTGATTCATGGTCTGGAGCAGGGGCGGGTCGTCGGGGATGATCAGAGCCACTATTCTGTCTGGATTGGCAGTGATACCTCGATCGCCCATATGGCACTGATTCATGGTCCAGCCTATGTGGGGGACAACTGTTTTATCGGTTTCCGATCGACGGTTTTCAATGCGCGGGTTGGCAACGGCTGTATTGTGATGATGCACTGTCTGATCCAGGACGTGGAAGTCCCTCCCGGCAAGTATGTGCCCTCCGGCGCTGTGATTACAACGCAGCAGCAGGCAGACCGTCTCCCCAATGTCCAGGAGAGTGATATTCAGTTTGCCCATCATGTGGTGGGAGTGAACGAAGCTCTGCGCTCCGGCTATCGCTGTGCAGAGGACGTGGCCTGTATTGCACCTCTACGAAATGAACAGATGAAGTACCAAGAAGTGACCCGATTTAATCCGACTGCCAGCAATGGTCAGGTTCCCAGCAGTCGTCTGAGTTCTGAAGTTGTTGAGCAAATTCAACGGCTTCTGTCTAGTGGCCATCGTATTGGCATTGAATCTGCCGATGAGCGCCATTTCCGGACAAGTTCCTGGCAGAGTGGTCCCGCCTTACAGACTCAGCGGCTGGCCGAGGCGATCGCAGCCTTAGAGTCATCCCTGACCGAACACAGTGGTCAGTATGTGCGACTGATTGGGGTTGACCCTAAAACCCGGCGGCGCGTCCTGGAATTGATTGTGCAACGTCCCACAGACAAGCCGACGCCCTCTGGCCCAGGTTCCCCTGGTGGCGGCTCCAGCGTCGCCCGTGTCAACCAATTCCCCTTTGCGGCTGGAGCTAGCAGTAGCTCCCTCGTTCCAGATCTGGTCACCCAAGTGAGACAGCTCATGGGGCAGGGCTATCGGGTTGGCTTGGAATATGCCGATGAACGACGCTTCCGCACCAGCTCCTGGAACAGTGTTGCGATGACTGCGGTGCGAGAATCGGAAGTCCTCGCAGCCATTGATAGCGTCTTAGCAGAAAATAGCGGTGCCTATGTACGTCTGATTGGCATTGATGCCAAAGCGAAGCAGCGGGTGCTGGAGTTAATTATTCAGCGGCCCAACGGCAAGGTTCCCCAATTGTCTGCCAGCTCTCGTACTTCTATCAGCCCGATGGGACAACCCAGTCGCCCAAGTGGGTCAAGCTCCTATGGTACCAGTGGCAAACTCACTGCCGAGGTGGTGGAGCAGGTGCGCCTATTGCTGCAACGGGGGCATCGGATTGGAACGGAACATGCCGATGAGCGGCGTTTCCGTACCTGTTCTTGGAAAAGCTGTGCTCCGATCCAAACAACCCGCGAGTCTGAGGCGATCGCAGCCTTAGAAACCTGTCTTGCGGAGCATAGCGGCGAGTACGTGCGCCTGATTGGGATTGATGCCAAAGCCAAGCAGCGCGTTTTGGAGATGATGATCCAACGGCCTTGAACCGATGGATGGGTGGGTCATGACAACACTTGTCCACCCCTCAACGTTCTTGGATCAAGAGGTTTTCAATCCCATGTATCTGCCGCCCCTGCAACCCCCCCGTACCTCCCACGTTCACATTAGCGGCAATGTATTCATTGATGAGAGTGCAACCCTGGCTCCAGGGGTGCTATTGCGAGCAGATACTGGCAGTCGCATCTTAATTGCTGCAGGTGTCTGCATTGGCATGGGCACCATCCTCCACGCCCACCAAGGGAATTTGGAAATTGCCGAGGGGGCAATTTTGGGGGCAGGTGTATTAATTTTGGGACGAGGTCAGATTGGAGCCAATGCCTGTATTGGCTCAGCAACCACGATTCTCAACAGTTCCATTCCCCCAGGATTGGTGATAACTCCGGGTTCGCTGATTGGGGATCAAAGCCGACCCTCGGCTGCAGGTAACCCGCCCCCGACCCTCCCTGAAACCGAGGGAGTGCCCGTCGGGATGTCACCCGCTACCCCCCAGTCAGAGCAAGAGTCAGGGGCGGAAATTCCTCCCGACCCGTGGGCAGAAACCCCAGCACCACCAATGGCAACAGAGAATACCTCCGTGAATATCTATGGCCAGGTGCAACTGAGTCAGCTTCTAGGCACCCTGATGCCCTACCGTCAAGCAGTGCAGCGACTCTCCCAAGAGGGAACCGCCCCCGACATCCCCTAGTGCCAGGGGCAGGTATGTTCTAATGGTGATTATTCAGGTGTCCCATTGAGACCCAGCATGGAAGTTCCTCAAAGAAATATCAATCAGGGCAGAAGTAGAGGCTCAGTCGCGCCCGATCTACTGCCTCATTCCCCCAGGGACTACCAGGACATGGCACTTGGTTTAGTGGCAACCCAGAGCTTTCCGGCGATTGTGGGTACCGCTGATATGATGCTGAAATCCTCTGCCGTCACCTTAGTAGGGTATGAAAAAATTGGGGGCGGCCATTGTACCGCAGTGGTGCGAGGACGAATTGCCGATGTCCGTTTGGCAGTGGAGTGCGGGGCGGACACTGCCGAGAAATTTGGACAGTTGATCGCGAAGTTGGTGATTGCCCGGCCCCTGCCAAATCTAGATGCAGTTTTGCCCATCGGCAGCCGTCTAGCACAGTTGACGGCTGAGCGCGGTTATAGTCGCATGAGTAACCTGGCTGTGGGCTTGCTCGAGACCCGGGGGTTTCCCGCCATGGTGGGGGCTTCTGATGCGATGCTGAAGGCAGCAGATGTCAAGCTAGTAGGCTATGAAACCATTGGCGATGGACTCTGCACTACGATCATTCGCGGAACCGTCTCAAATGTTGCGGTGGCAGTTGAGGCCGGCATGCATGAAGCCGAGCGAATTGGAGAACTCCACGCGGTCATGGTCATCCCTCGACCCCTGGATGATTTAGAACAAACCTTACCCATTGCAAACTACTTCTTGGAGCAACCGATTCAGTTACCCGTGGCCCTTCGAGAGAAAGAACAAGAGCCGGTACGTTTGCCGCAGTTAGAACAAGTCTCCGAGCCATTGGTTTATGTTGAGGAGCTTCCCCTTAGTCAGCGGGTACCCAACCAGGCTCCCAGGCCGCTGCCTTAGGGGAAGCTGGGGCTATCTCCGTCCTTAGCCACTGCCGGGGAAGTGCTCAATTTGAGCATAACCGCTGAAGAGAAGTTTCTTGCCCTGGGTTTCTAGGCGATTGAGCCGCAGGGTAACCCCATCTAAGTCAAATCGATCCAGATCCACCATGTTATCCAGGACTTGAGCAAAGGCCATCGTCAAGGTTTGGGAGAGGCTTTGTAAAGGCTCTGGAACGGGGGCTGGGTCAAACCGTGGATTCTGAAACACAATCCGGCGGCGGCGCTCAATGCCGAGGCTGACAATCAAGCTGATAGGGACATCGGCAGTGTTCGGGAGATTGGTCTTGGCAAAAATTCGAGCCTGATTGTCGGGCAGGAGCTCTAGGTGTACCTCTCGGAAGGTTACAGGTTCGCCCCCCGATAGGTCGGTCAGTTCTGGTAGTGTCAGGTTTTGGAGCCGCTTTTTCACAAGTTCGGCATCAAACGCCTGGTTAATCGCTGCTTCACTCAAGGTAACCTGGGCAACAGCCTGGGTGGGGTGCTTCAGGCGAATGGTGCCGCTCAAGACCGAACGAAAGTCGATTGCCACTGCATCGGTCTCAAAGGTCATTTCTTCTACTTGGAAGTCCTTGCGAATGACTAGACCCCGACCCTGCATCTTGAAGCTATCAATACTCCCTTGCAAAATTTTGCTGGAGGGGAAACAACGAACGACGACATCCACTGCATCGCAGCGAGTAAACAGGTGACGAATGGATTGACTGGCAACCGCATTGAGTACCTGCTCGCCGAAGTCTGTCCCAGGGGGCGTTGTTAAACCAGTTAGGGCACCAAACATGTCACTTTGCAAATGGAACTCATGCCCTATTTGTAACAAAATATTAAGGAACTGGCAATTGCTGACGGTTTAGCCAGGTGCAGAGCGGCGATCGCGGGTCTTTGGTATGATGGACATCCGAGGGGCAAACCCCGCTGTTCCATGGGGTCAAAAGAACTTCAAGTGTGGTTGTTCAAGCAGTCTGTGAGCCTGAGATGACCCTAAGCCTCTGCATGATTGTCAAGGATGAAGCCCAGAACCTGCCCCATTGTCTGGCGAGTGTGCGGGCAGTGGTGGATGAGATGGTGGTACTGGACACCGGTTCTAGGGATGGGACACCGGAGATTGCCCAAGCACAGGGTGCCAGGGTTTATGACTTTGCGTGGGGTGATGATTTTGCTGCCGCCCGCAATGCGGCACTGAAGTATGTCCAGGGTGATTGGGTGTTGGTGCTGGATGCGGATGAAGTCCTGTTACCCGAAATCATTCCTGCCCTCAAAAAAGTGATTCAGCATCCCCACTATTTGTTGGTGAATTTACTGCGTCAAGAGGTGGGGGCGGGGCAGTCTCCCTACTCACTGGTTCCCCGATTGTTTCGCCATCATCCAGCGGTGCATTTTTCCCGCCCCTATCACGAAAGTGTAGAAGAAAGCATTGCCCAAATGCGGCAGCGGGAACCCCAGTGGCAACTGCGCTATTTGCCTCAGGTGTCAATTCTGCATTCTGGGTATCAACCGACGGCGATCGCCGCTCGGAATAAGTTGAACCGTGGGCGCTCGATCATGGAAGCCTATTTAGCAACCCATCCGGGGGATGCCTACCTCTGTAGCAAGCTCGGGGCACTCTACGTCCAGAGTGGTGCCTTAAAGCGGGGGATCACCCTCTTGAAGCAGGGATTGGAGGCAGCTCCCACGGAGGCAGCTACGATCTACGAATTGCACTACCACTTGGGAATTGCCTACACCCAGTACCCGCATCCAGAGCAAGCCACCGCTCACTATCAGGCAGCTCTCCAGCAGGGTATTCCCGCCCATCTGAAGCTGGGAGCCTACAATAACTGGGGGAGCCTGTTGAAGGATCAGGGCGATCTAACAGCTGCTCAAACCGCATTTGAAGCCGCCCTGGAGATTGACCCTGGGTTTGCCATCGGCCACAACAATCTGGGGCTGACCCTGAAGGCTCTGGGAAATCTACCCGCGGCGATCGCCCACTATCAGGAAGCCATTCGCCTCAAGCCCGACTATGCCGAGGCTCACCAAAATCTAGCCGTGATTCTGTTGAAGTTAGGCCAGGTTGCAGACAGCTTGGCTGCGTTTCGTCAGGCGATCGCATTACATCAACAACAGGGGTCGCCAGAGGCCGAACGGTTACGCCAGGGGATCACATCCATGGGGCTACCCTTGTAACCAGTTGGGACTTGGGCTGGGCAACCGTTCCACTTGGGATGGATTAAAGGGGAGGAATCGACTGTGTCAGCTTCTAGTGAATTATCCCCAGCGGGTGCGGGTTACACCCTGCCAGTTTTTGCCTGTGCCGCCGCGATCGCAGCTTTAAAGTATTTACTCCAGCCCCAGTCCCTGCGTGAGGTGACCGTTAACCTGGTGGAACCAGCCGTAAGCGTTGAGATTCCCATTGAGCAGGTTGCTGGCTTACCCGATGGCTCGGTGCTGGCCATCACCCGCAGTGAACCCGGAGCCAACCTCGATCTCACCCGCCACACCCCCCGTGTGGGCCTTGGTGCAGTGGCAAGCTGAGGAGACGGGAGACCTGCTGCAAATCCGGGGGGGAGAGGGAATCGGAACCGTGGAGACAGAGGGGGGGAGAGCCGCCATTTATGCCTATGCCCAAAGACTGCTGCGAGAGAATTTGAGCGGCATCCTGCCACCCGATCGCGGGATCACCGTCACCCTGATTCTGCCAGAGGGGCGATCGCTGGCGATGCGGACAGCCAATGCCGCCTTCGGCGTTGTCGAGGGGCTTTCACTGCTGGGCACCACGGGCATTTCCCAACCCCTGAGTGCGCCCGCGCAATTGGCTGACTTTCGGTCTGAACTCCAGCAAAAAGCAGGCCAATATAAAACGCTGGTCTTCTGCGTCGGTGAGAATGGTTTAGATCTCGCGCTCCAGCTGGGGATAGAGGCCGATCTCCGCCTCAAAACTGCCAACTGGCTGGGGCCATTGTTGGTGGAAGCCGGGTTGCAAAAAGTGGAGGCGATCTTGCTCTTTGGCTACCATGGCAAATTATTGAAACTTGCTGGTAACATCTTTCATACCCATCACCATGTGGCCGATGCCCGTCTCGAAATCCTTACCGCTCACTGTGCCAACCTGGGATTGCCCCCCAGGGAACTCCAGACGATTTTTGCCAGCGCGACCGCGGAAGATGCTCTCAACCATTTACGGGAACTGGATGTCCACACCAATCGTTCCTGGGTAAGCCGGGTCTATGGGGCGATCGCAGATCGCATTGATCAACGGTCTCAAGCCTATATCTACACCCACAGTGAACAGTCCGTCGCCATCGGTTGCCTACTGTTCGATCGTCGCCGTCAGGTGATTGTCACCAGTGAAAGGGGATCGGTGCTGCTCCGGCAGATGACCAGATCCTAGTTGTCAACAAGGATACACCGTGCCAATCATACAAAATGATAGGGCGGCAGGGCTTCACTCCGTTGTAACTGCCAATGGGGACTCAGGGTTTGCCACACCTGGAGCTGCTGATCTAGGGTTGGCTCCAGGGCGAGATCGATCAGAAGATAGAATCGCTCCCCCTGATCCTGAACTTCCCCGGCTCTTAGATCGGGGTAAAATTGGGCGATCGCAGCGATCACGGCTTGCCGCTCCTCGATCTGTTGCTGCTGTTGGGCCAGTTGGGTTTGGTAGCGCTGTTTTTTAGCTAGAAAATACTCTCGCCCCTGCCCCACCTCAGGAGCACTGGGTGGGGCAGGGGCGAAGGGCTGCGGGATCAACTTCAAGATGTATTCTGCTTTCCCAGCAACGCTGGCGAGTTTCTCCAGGTAATCCTGCCGATGGGAGTCCAGATAGCTCAACAGCGCCTCACAGGAACCAAAACGAGTTCCAAATCGCAGCGGTAGTAGCGGAATTTGCGCAAACAATTCCCGTAGGACGCGATCGTGGGAGACGACCGCCTGGATCAATTGCTGATCTTCCTCGGGCAAGCCATCGGGGAATAGCGCTGGTTCTACCACCGCCGCGATCTCTCCCTGACTGATCAACGCCACCGGGTTAGCAAAGCCTGCGGGGAACCTGAGGGGCGTTGTTGGGGTGTGGCAAAAAGCGTAGGTATACATCCAACCTATCCTCGGACGCTGTCAATTTTTAGTTGATGAACCAAGCGGCTTAGAGGGGGTAATTTTATGAGGATTTTCTACCCCTCAAAAAATTCTTGACAGACTACTAAAGCCTTGATTGGCACCCCATTAACGACAGGGGACTACCACTGCTGCCACTTCTCAGCTTGTAGGTTAACATGCACCGCTAGCTAAGTGCATCGTTAATGCCGTCAACGGGTAAACCACGCCACTTTCTGGGATGGCTAATGTCACCAGAGTGCCCCAACATTTTAGAGGATGTTTTAAAACGTCTTCCTGGGTGTATCCAACCACTCTGACCACCTAGAGACCGCTACGACAGAATCAGGGTTTATGGATTTTAGATTGCACCACTGAGTCGTATTTGAGGCTCGACCTGACCCTTTTAAAACATCCTCTGATGGTTCCCGGTGCAGAGAGCGATCGGGCTTCAGGGGTGTTCCTTGCTAGATATACAATTGAGCCATCTTCAGCCATCTCCCGATTGAAAACCGATTCTCTGTTTTATCGCTTATTCTCCACGGCTCCTCATTTGCTGTTTGAATTGCTGGGAGATTCTCCGGCGGTTCCCTATCAGTTCCAATCCGTGGAAGTTAAGCAAACCGCCTTCCGCCTGGATGGGATTTTTTTGCCCCCGGCTGCTGATCCAGATTTGCCAATCTATTTTGTAGAAGTCCAGTTTCAGCTTGATCCAGATCTTTATCGGCGTTTGTTTGCGGAAATTTTTCTATTTCTGGCTCAAAATCCCAGGATTCGTCATTGGAAAGCAGTGGTAATTTTGGCACGGCGATCCATTGAACCGAAGCAGAAGCTGGCCTATGTCTCACTATTAGAGAGCGATCAAGTGGAGCGCATCTACTTAAATCAACTCCCCCCAGACTCGGGATTACCCGGCATTAATTTAGTGAGGTTAGTGGTGGCGTCTCGCAGGCAGGCGGCGAAGCAAGCCCGTAAACTCCTGACGCAGGTTGAGCAAGGTGAGCCGTGGCTGCCGCAGGGAGTACTATTGGAGTTAATTGAGACGATAATGGTCTACAAGTTTTCTGAGTCTAGCCGGGAGGAAATCGCCAAGATGCTGGGGTTAGCAGAATCCATTACCCAAACCAGGGTTTATCAGGAAGGTAAGTTAGAAGGAAGAGCTGAAGGCAAGCTAGAAGGCAAGCTAGAAGGAAGAGCTGAGGGCAAGCTAGAAGGCAAGCTAGAAGGAAGAGCTGAGGGCAAGCTAGAAGGCAAGCTAGAAGGAAGAGCTGAGGGCAAGCTAGAAGGGGAGCGATCGCTGATTGTTCGTCTACTCACTCGCCGCATGGGCACCCTATCCCCTGGGGTACTGACTCAACTCCAAGGGTTATCCCTAGAGCAAGTGGAGGCGTTAGGCGAGGCTTTGTTAGATTTTGCCACCCCCGCCGATCTAGATAACTGGTTGAAATCTCTTTAAGGGCTGGGGAAAACGGCTCTGGGAGCGATCGCGTTATTTTCTCGGAGCATCGAGCTTTTTTCCCCAAGGGGGAAGCTATTTTGTAAAACGTTTTACAATTTTTCTCGGCGATCCGAGTTCCTTACTCGACTGCTTGGGTTATGAGGTCAAATGTTCCAGCCTTGATGCTTGGGGCTTGGGATTTGACCTGCGTTTTTTGCGATCGCCGGATGAATTGAGGATGAATTTAAACTGATGTCAGTTCAGGGACGGGACGCTTACTGTGGCGAATTTCAGTAATGGCGGTGGCGTAATCCTTGGCTTTGAACACCGCTGAACCCGCAACAATGGCATTGGCTCCTGCTTCTAGCACCTGCCAGGTGTTATTGCCCTTCAAGCCCCCATCGACTTCAATCCAGGGATCCAACCCCCGCTCTTGGCACATCAGCCGCAGCTTTTGGATCTTGGGCACGACACCAGGAATGAAACTCTGGCCGCCGAAACCAGGGTTGACACTCATAATCAGCACGAGATCACAGAGATCTAGGACGTACTCAATTAATTCCAGCGGTGTGGAAGGATTGAGCACCACTCCTGCCTTTTTTCCCTAATTCCCGAATTTGACCGAGGGTACGGTGTAAGTGCGGGGACGCATTATGCTCTGCATGCACCGAGATCAGGTCGGCACCAGCCTTCGCAAAGTCCTCGACGTACTTTTCCGGTTCTACAATCATCAAATGGACATCGAGGGGCTTGGCGGTCACCGGACGAATGGCTTCGACAATCAGCGGGCCAATGGTGATATTCGGAACGAAGCGACCATCCATCACATCGACGTGAATCCAGTCAGCACCTGCCGCATCCACTGCCCGAATCTCGTCTCCCAGACGACTAAAATCTGCTGATAGGATGGATGGAGCAATAACAATCGGCTTTGGGGACTGTGCTTGAGGCATGGTAAGCATTCTCTCCTATAGTCGGCTTTTGGTTGTCAACGTAACAAAATTCTGGTGGGTACTTTGACCCTAAGGGCACAATATTTTTAGATTTACTTAAGATTGTATCGGAGAAGATCCCGTGGCAGGCTCACAGATCCTAAAAAAACTGGCCGGGTTGGGGGGCTTGATGGGGCTGGCTGGACTCCCCGCCCTGGCACTGACCGTCACGGATGCCATTTCCCCAAACGGCATTGATGCCCTGCGGCTCCACCAGGCTCCCTATAACCTGCTAGGGCGTAAGATTGCCATTGGTCAAGTGGAGGTGGGGCGACCCGGACAGTTTGGGGTCGATAAGGCGGTTTCACGCTACCGAGCGATCGCCATCACCCAGGTATTTTTTCGCAATCATCCTGCCAAAACGAATACCAACGTTGATTCCCACGCCCAGAGTGTAGCTGGGATCATGATTAGTAAGGACAAGGCGCTACCGGGAATTGCCCCCGCTGCCCGTTTGTATGCTTCCGCAGCGGGAACCACACGGCGAGACGGGCAACCGGAGGACTGTCTTTCGGCCCAGAAAATCGCCGCGCAAAATGGGGGGGATGTGCGAGCCATTAACTTTAGCTTTGGCGAGTCCTTGCAGCATGACCCCCGCCCGATCTCCGTGCTGGATGGTAATGCCTTACTGACTCAATGTGTGGATTGGTCCGCTCGAGTCCATGATGTCCTCTATGTTGTGGCTGGCAATCAGGGGAAAGGTGGTATTCCCATTCCCACCGATAACTTTAATGGCATGAATGTCGCCTACACGATGCGGCTTCAGGGCATTTATACCAAGGTTGATTTTGCCAATATTAGTGATCCGGCCGCAGGATTCGTCCGCCGAATTGTGGGACAAGAAACCAATCTGGGTCGCCGGGGATCGGTAAGTCTGGTGGCTCCAGGGAGTCAGGTCTCTCTTTTGGCCTTTGATGGTCGGATCATCCGGGGCAGTGGCACTAGCTTTGCTGCCCCCATGGTGACCGCAACGGTGGCGCTCCTCCAGGAATGGGGCGATCGCCAGCTGCGCCAGCACCACCCTCACTCGGGGGATGGACGCCCGACGTCATGAGGTGATGAAGGCTGTGTTAATGAATGGCGCTGAAAAGCTCAAAGATGCAGGCAATGGTCTTACCTTGGGCATGAGTCGCACCATCCTCACCAAGGACAATCGCTCTTGGCTTCAGTCCCCAGCCTTCCAGGATCGCACCATTCCCCTCGACAATCAGATGGGGACGGGGCAACTGAACGCCTTTCGGGCTTATCAGCAGTTCAGTCCGGGGCAGTGGGGACCAATGGCTCCGGTTCCGGCGATCGCCTGGGATTACCGCACCGTTGCCCTAGAATCAGGGGGAACCGCTTACCAGGATTATGTGCTGGAGCGACCTCTAGCCCAGGGGAGTTATCTGTCAGCTACCCTGGCCTGGGATCGGCTTGTGGAGTTGCAGGATCAAAACCATGACGGGGAATATAACCAGGGAGAAAGTTTCCGCGATCGCGGCCTCAATAACCTCGATCTCTATCTGATGCAGGCGACTGAGAACGACTCCTCCAAAAACCTCTGGTCTTCCGAAAGCTCGGTCGATAGTGTGGAGCATCTTTTCTATCAGATTCCCCAGACAGGACGCTATAAAATTCGGGTGCAGTTTCGCCAGCCAGCTGCCGCTGAGGTTCAGGCCGTGCAGTCCTATGCCTTAGCCTGGTGGGCGGTGCCTGCCCGCTAGTCCTTACTAGCCATGCTTGAGTTCTGAATCAAATATCTTTAACGTTGCAAGATCTCCTGAGCTGCTCGAATCCCACTCTCGATCGCCCCATGCACCGTGGCAGGATTACTCGCCGTCACCGTGGCTTCTCCGGCAAAAAACAGGACGGACTGGATGGGTGTGGCTAAAATTTGTCGGGCTCCGTAGGCCCCCGTGGGGACATAACTATAACCCCCCCCGCGTCCAAGGGTCATCAATCCAGGAAATCCGTCGCCCCTTGACCAGATCTTGACGCGGGCGATCGCTGCCAAACAGCCGACAGAGATCTGCCACAGCCAGCTGCAAAGCTTCGGCTTCTGAGACTGCATTTAAGGCTAGGGCGCGAGCTCCCCCCACAAACGCCGTTAAGACCGGGTGGGCATCGGGGCGCTGGTAACTGGGAGACCACCACACTGGCACCGTCCCCAACCCCATATACAGACTCACCTCCGGCTCCCAGAAACATTCTCGAAATGCCAGTTGTAATTTCACCGCTGGCCCCATTCGCAGGGCTTGAATCGCCTGTTGTTTTGCGGTTGGTAAGGCTGGGGTAAAGTCAATAGTCTGTTGTTGCAGCAGAGCCAGGGGAACCGTAATCACCACTTGATCGGCAGTGTAAAGCACGGGCTGACCCTGGGCGATCGCCCGAATTTCTAGGGGGGTGACATCCCAGCGTACCGATTGCACAGCGGTCTGCTGATGAATGGTTAATCCCTGGGCGAGGTGATGCAGAACGTGGTCATAGCCGTCCCGGAGGCGAAAATTCCCTGTGCCGGCATGGTGAACCCGCATTTCGTGAGCCCAGTCGGCAACCCCCAAGTGCTCCGGAGCCGCCAGATAGAGGTTCGCCAAAAGGTGTGCCCCGATCCGTTGGGCTTGGGGGGTGAGTCCCAATTGGGACAACCAGGTTTGCAGGGAGCGATCGGCAGCCAGGGGATCAATCGTTGCCAGTTCCTGATCTTCAAGACCGAAGACGCGGGGTAGATCGGGCCAGGTGATCACATCTTCATAGCGATAGAGGGTGCCGTCCTGCTCATAGGCGTAGCTGCTGAACTTGGGCACTGGAATCGTCTCGGCCCCCAGTTCCCTCACCCATTGCCAGGTCAGGGCGCGATCGCCGTGGATGAATTCAGCACCATTCTCGATCGGAAAATTACTGAAGCTGCGATCGGTCCACACCCGCCCCCCTAGGCGATTCCGGGCTTCTAGAAGGGTGACAGCCTGCCCCGCTGCCTCAAGGGTGGAACCCGCTGCCAGTCCCGCTGCCCCCGCCCCAATAATCAGCGTTTGTCCCATCTCGATCAACCGCCCTAATGACAGGATGACTGCTGAGAAGCCGGAACATCCAGGGCTGGATTGGCCGCAAAGAAACCCACGGGCTTGAGCATGAACCCAATATAGGCAACAGGCATCACCGGCCAATCTTCAGGACGGGGAATGTGATGGTGCCCGAAGTTGTACCACACGACTAAATCAGTATTGTCAAGGCTGCGATCAGCCTCAGTCCAAGCCGGGAGTCCGGCACCGCCGGGATGTTGATTCGGGTAATCCCCCGCTGGATAGTTTTCCTGGGGATGGTAGGGGGTGACCCACAAATGCCGGGTCATAAATCCAGCCCGTTTGAGAATCCAAGCCTGGGGATCGGCAAAGGGGAGAATATTCTCACCGGGTTGTAATTTGTAACTCACAGGTTTTCCCAAACGATTCAGCACCGTAGGATTGACTATTTTCCAGTACCGTCCCGCCAGGGGATCAATGCACCGTTGGGCTTGGGACTCCGTTGCCAGCAGCGTCTCCTTGGCAATAAATGCATTGCCATAGGGGTTGTCTGGCCCCAGGGGCACAGCCTCGGTATTCACCTCGACGACGGAATTGTTTTCACCATCAATGGTCATATCCAGCCGCATACAGAAAAAATGCTGGTGAAAGAGGGCGTTTAACTCCGGAGCCACCAAAGTTCCGTACTGGGGGGTATCGTCAAGGGCAGCACAGAGGAGAATTCCCGTTAGTTTCACCTCATATTGGATCGTGCCATCCTGATAGAAGTACCAAAAAAAGCCGTACTCATAGTTGTCAATACTGGTAATAAACGACAATACCAAGCGCCGCGATCGCCGCACTTCTGTCCGATCAATTCGCCAGTCCTGATGTTTCCAGAGAATGCCATAGTCCTCCTCATGGAGACAGATGGCATTCTCAATCACCACGGGTTCTCCGCGACTGGTGTGCACCACCGCATCAAAATAGTGAATCTCCCCCAGGCAGTCACAACCCAGTTTGAGGGAATTGGTCAAAGAACCAAGGCCAATTTCACCAACATCAAAGGCATTTTTACGAAAGTGTTGTGGCCGAGGATCGCCGTAGGGCACTACCATCTCCGCCATGGAAGCTCGATATAAAATCGGGCGTAACTGCCCCTGATCTTCATAGCCCAGGGTATACAGAACTAACCCTTCTCGGGGATTGAAGCCCAAGCGAAATTGCCACTTCTGCCAGCAAACCTGATGCCCTACCACCGTAAAGCTAGGCCCCTCTGGCTGCACAATCTGGAGAGACTTGAGATCCTCCCGATAGGTGGGCACAAATTCCGGTGCGTAGTTACCCGCCGTGGGGGGCACGGGCACCTTTCCCCGATCTTCAATCTGTACCACCTGCATTTGATTTAAATCTACAATCGCAACTAAGCCATCGATCGGGTGGGCATAGGCATTATCCGTGGGACTGGTTCTCAACCAACACAGCGATCTCGCCAGTCGCACCCCTGCTTCCTCCGCAAACCCAAAATTCCCTGGTAACCACGGGTCTACCATCACCAGATCGAGATTGGCAATGCCGCGTTTGTGTAGAGCAGCCTGGAACTCCGGGTTGGCCTTAATCACCGCTTCGCACTCAACGACCTCATCCGGCATGATCCGAGGCTGTACCCCCGGAATCAACGTCCACGATAGGAGCCGCTGCTGCGTCAATGAGGCGATCGCCTCGTAGGTAGCTCCCATCTGGTTATCCAAAACCACCACAAAGGCTTGCCGCTCCATCGGATCACCCAGTTGGAAGTCCCGAACCACTGATTTGGGAGGTTCGTGTAAGGTGACGATGGGAAACCGCACCTGCGACCCCAAACCTGGTTGCTGCCGGATCAACGCCACAGCGGCGACAATTTCTGCTGCCGTTAAAGGATCTAGAGGGTGCAGGATCGGGGCATCCGGAGTTGATGCAGCAGCACAATTGATGGTCATAAGGAGTTGCCAGTAAGCTGCTCTCCAGGGAAGGGATCGGGGGAGAGCCGAAGCCTAGTCTATCAGGGACATCCTGCCAGCGGCATTGCCAATTGAATCCACTAGAATTGAGAGTACTGTCTGAAGACTGGGTATTCCCGTTTCAACCTAGCGCTGGCAGCTTCACCATTGACCCTCAATTTTATGACTCTCTCCCCTGAGCAGGACACCCCCGTTCCTAGCACTACCCCGATCTCAATTCGGGAAATGACCATTGACGATATTGCACCGGTCTATCACCTGGGAGAGAGCCTGTTCACCAGCGACCTATACCCCTATCTCTACCGAACCTGGGATGAATGGGAAGTCATTGGTTTGTATAACACTGACCCAGAGTACTGTCTGGTGGCAGAAGCCGATGGTCATCAAATTGCGGGGTTTATTCTGGGCACTGTGATTAGCAAAGCCCCCTGGGTCTATGGCTACATCATTTGGCTCGGGGTCGCAACCAATTTCCAGCGGCGGGGGGTGGCGGATAAGCTCGTGGATAAAATTGTGGAGCGGATGATTGAAGAAGGAGCACGGTTTTTGTTGGTGGACACCGATCCGGCCAATATTCCCGCAGTCAAGTTCTTTGCCCGGAAAGGGTTTGGCAATCCCCGCAAGCATATTTTTCTCTCGATGAACCTCGGTAAACATGAGTACTATGGGAGGCTGATTGCCTATGAACGGGACAAGGCGGAACGAGTTCGGAGCCGTGCCCGCCATCGCCCCTAGATTCAGACCTATAAATTCAGGGTAGTAAGTCCCACCACAACCTGACTCCGGGAAGGCTTGCCATGGGGGACGCGAGTATGTCACAGTCATACCCATGACAAGGGGAAAACGCACACACGCAGCAGCACTGGAAGTCAGACTGCTTCGCGAAGGAATTGTAGAGTCAACCCACCAGGTTCAGGCAGTTGTCTGTGACGACCGAGGGCGGGTCTTATCTGTTGCAGGCAACGCTGAGACAGCGGTGTTTGCCCGATCTACCCTCAAACCATTCCAAGCCCTTGCGGTCACCACCACGGGCACCTTAGAGCGCTTTGGTCTCACCGATCGCGACCTGGCAATTATTTGTAGTTCCCATCAGGGCACCTTGGAGCAGGTGCGCCAGGTGTTTAATGTTTTATGGCGCTGTGACATTGATCCTGCGGCGCTCCAATGCCCCATACCTGAGGGGAAACAGAGTTCCCTGCAATATAACTGTTCGGGGAAACATGCTGGGATGCTGGCGGTGTGTCAGCAATGTAATTGGCCCCTGGATACGTATCTACAACGGCATCACCCGGTACAACGTCTTATTCTTACCAAGGTTGCTGAAGTCCTGCGGATGCCCGGTGAAGAATTTATCGGTGCCCACGATGACTGTGGTGCTCCTACCTATTTGTTGCAACTGGGCCAGGTGGGTACCCTCTATGCCCACTTGGCCTCTGGTAGTAACTTGGATATGGAACGTATCCTCCGAGCCATGACCCATCACCCCCTCATGGTCGCTGGGGAACAAGAGTTTGATACCGCACTGATGCGGTTAACCCAGGGAGAATTGGTGAGTAAGGCCGGAGCCGAAGGGATGCAGTGCATTGGTCGCATGGGGGAGGGCATGGGTCTGGCGATTAAGGTCATGGATGGTTCCAAGCGGGCAAAGTATGCCGCCGCAATTCATCTGTTGAAGCAGATGGGATGGATCAGTCCCGCGATCGCCGAAACCCTCTCTGAGAGCTATGCCACCCTCAGTGAATTTAAACGTCTGGATGTCAGTGGGGAGCTATCGATCTTTTAGCTAGAGCAATATCCAGATGCTTTGTCACTATTTCTGTTAGGATAAACATCCGCCAATACATTCCGGTCTGTCATTGGCAGGTTGGAATTTGCTTATTAGAGCCATTCAACTGCATCACACATTTACTGCTCTTAGACTGGTTCCAGCATTTCATTTGGGATAGGGGCACCGCTAGGAGCAATTGCATCTATGACTTTTTCTACTCTCGGTCTGACGACCGATCTACTTCGTGCTGTTGCTGAGCAAGGCTACAGTCAACCAACCCCCATTCAGCTACAGGCAATTCCGGCAATCTTGCAAGGGAAAGACGTTCTCGCCAGTGCCCAAACCGGAACGGGTAAGACGGCTGGTTTTACACTACCGCTGTTGCAGCGCCTCAGTACCCCCTACTTCAACCGAGGGCATCGCACGCCTCGGGCGCTGATTCTCACCCCCACTCGTGAATTGGCAGCCCAGGTCAACGACAGTGTTCAAACCTATGGCAAACATCTGCCCCTGCGATCAGCTGTCATCTATGGTGGTGTTGGCATCGTCCCACAAATCCAAACCCTGCGGCGGGGAATTGATATTCTAGTTGCTACACCGGGTCGGCTCCTCGACCATTTAGGGCAAAAAACCCTCGACCTCTCCCAGGTAGAGATTCTGGTGCTGGACGAATGCGATCGCATGTTGGATATGGGCTTTATCCACGACATTCGCAAAATTTTGGCGGTGCTGCCCCACTCCCGGCAGACGCTGATGTTTTCTGCCACCTTCTCTAAAGCCATCCAGCAGCTTGCGAATACGCTGCTCAAGTCTCCGACCCTGATCGAAGTCGCACCTCGCAACACCGCTGCAGAGCAGGTTACCCAGATTGTCCACCCAGTTGATCGCGATCGCAAGCGAGAGCTACTTTCCTACATGATTGGTTTCCACAACTGGCCACAGGTACTGGTCTTTACTCGCACCAAACACGGTGCCAATCGTCTGGCTGAGCAGTTGACAAAAGATGGATTAAAAACCACTGCGATTCATGGCAACAAAACCCAGGCTGCCCGTATCCGTGCCCTCAATGACTTTAAGCAGGGAAAGGTTCGGATCTTGGTTGCCACTGATGTCGCCTCTCGTGGTTTAGATATTGATCAACTCCCCTATGTGGTCAACTTTGATCTGCCCGATGTTCCTGAAGACTATGTGCATCGCATTGGCCGCACAGGTCGCGCTGGCAACGAAGGACAAGCAGTATCCCTGGTTTGCCCCGATGAATATCCACTCTTGAAAGGCATTGAGCAATTGCTCAATCGGAGCATTCCCAAAGATGTGATTGCCGGATACGAACCCACCACTTCAGTTGGCCCTGAAGTAGATCCGTCGAATCGTAAACGGTCTCGTCAACGTCGCAGCCATGAAGGCAAGCCCCAAACCCAATCCCAGCCCGCCCGCAGTAAAAATCACTCGGCAGGAACACGGGATGGCGCTTCCCGTGTCGAAGGGGTTCGTAAACGTCTTCGTACAGCTTAAAACTTCGTCAGCCGTGGCGATCGCCTAGGGCCGACGATAAAAGGGACGCTTCACCACTGTTGCTGGATATGGTTTACCACGAATGGCAATCTCTAAGACGCGACCTGGTTGCGCTAGGGTCGATGGCACGTAAGCCAGGGCGATCGGGTAGCCTAAGGTTGGCGATAAGGTGCCACTGGTAACGGTTCCCACCACTGTACCTGCTGCCAAAACCGGATAGTCGTGACGGGCAATGTTTCGACCCTGCATCTGCAACCCCACCAGTTGCCGTTGCACCCCTCCTTGCTTTTGCTGCTCCAAGATCGAACGCCCGATAAAGTCTCCTTTAGTGCTCAGATGCACTAGCCAACCCAGTCCAGCTTCCAGCGGGGTTGTGGTGCCATTAATATCTTGCCCATACAGCGCCATGGCTGCTTCTAGACGTAGCGTATCTCTTGCCCCCAAGCCACAGGGGGTAACGCCCGCAGCCAGGAGAGCTTGCCATAACTGGGCAGCTATCTGGGGGTCTACCATGACTTCAAAGCCATCTTCCCCCGTGTAGCCCGTCCGGGCTAGAAAACCACGCTGACCGAGAATCGTGCCCGTCACATGGGCAAAAGCGGGCAAATGGGTGAGATCTTCTTTCACCAGGGTTTGCAATAGGGTGGTCGCCTGGGGGCCCTGAACCGCAATCAAGGCTGTGTGGACAGAGACATCCTCAAGTACCACCTGGGACTGATCGAGATGAGCCATAAACCAGGCGTGATCCTTGGCCGTTGTGGCCGCATTCACAATCAACAGACATTGTTGTTCTCCCAGGTGATTCTCACCCTGGTAGTAAACAATCAGATCATCCATGATCCCTGCCTGGGGATTGAGCAATACGGTATATTGTGCCTGCCCCGGCAACAATCGACTTAAATCAGAGGGAACCAGCCCTTGTAGCTGCCCGATCAGGTTGCCGCCGCGCAAGTGGAACTTACCCATGTGGGAAATATCGAACATTCCGGCCTGCTGTCGCACGGCCTGATGTTCCTGAAGCACCCCCGCAAACTGCACTGGCATCTCCCAACCAGCAAATTCAGTCATTCTGGCACCCTGAGCTTGAATTTGCTCAAAGAGTGGGGTGCGTTGGAGCAATGGGGGATTGGGTGCAGTCATGAATCGTGGGAAACAGGAGGTTGACTAGAACAATAACACTATCATCCCCTAAGCTGTGTCTAGCTCAAGGCCGTCCTAGGATGCTGGTTAAATTCCTGTTGAAACCGAGAGCCGATTCGCGATCGCATTTTCCCAGCGATCGCCCATGACCGCAAGACTGGCATTGATCAAACAGGTCTGATCGGAGCTGTAAATTTGTAACTGAGCAGCGGTACCTTCGCCACTCACCGTGCCTAAGACTTGCCAAAAATCACCCAGAGTCTGTTGGAGATAGGCTTCCCAGGTGGCGCTGTGTTCAGGAGCCACGGACACAATAATCCGTGCCCCCCCCCTCTCCAAATAACAGCTCATCCCAACGGATAGGGGCAGGCAGCGCCGTCAAGTGAATCCTTGCCCCTCGTTGACCACTGATGCAACATTCCGCGAGGGCGATCGCCACCCCCCCCTCAGCACTATCATGGGCCGAACCTACCCAGCCATTGCGAATTCCCTGACGGCAGGTAGCCTGTACCCGCAGCTCCAGATCAAAGTCAGTCTCCGGCGGTTGTCCTGAGATTGTTTGGTGGATGACGGCTAGGTACTCCGAGCCACCCAAGGTGACCAGGGGGAGGGTATCCCGATCGCAACTGCCATCCCTTCCCAGGGGAATCCCTAACAAATAGATGCGATCGCCCTCAGCCTGCCAAGCCTGACCACAGATAGATCCCAAATCAGGAATCAGACCCACCATGCCAATCACCGGGGTGGGATAAATGGGCTGAGGTTGTCCCTGGGCATCCACCGTTTCGTTGTACAAAGAAACATTACCCCCCCGTCACTGGCGTCTTCAATGCCTGACAAGCTTCGGCAATTCCTTGGCAGGCGCGCGCCAATTGCCAGTAACCCACGGGCTTCTCCGGACTACCAAAGTTCAAATTGTCCGTGACAGCTAGGGGTTCTGCGCCAACACAACTGAGGTTGCGGGCGGCCTCGGCCACAGCGGCCTTAGCCCCTGTATAGGGATGGAGATAGACATAGCGAGGATTACAGTCCACCGTTGCGGCGACCCCCGTGGGTGGGTGGGGAGCGCTGTCTTCCACAGGGCGCAAACGCACAATTGCCGCATCAGCACCCCCCGGCAACATCACGGTATTATTCTGCACTTGATGGTCATATTGGCGATAGACCCACTGTTTAGAAGCAATGGTGGGGCTATCTAATAACGTCAGCAACACCGCTGTCCAGGTCTGAAACCCTTCTCGGGCGGTAGTAATACCTGTAACACTATCCTCAGGCAACTGGGCGGGTGACCAAGTCCAGGCTTGCTGAGCATATTCTGGCGGCTCTGCTAAGAGTGCTCGTCGATAGAGCGGCGTATCATCTGCAAGGGCTGAAGCGGGGATTTCTGCGGCCACCTGTCCCTGAAATAAAATCCGCACCATGGGTTCGGCAATCACTGTCCCCGCTACCACGGCGTGCAAACCCCAGCGGTGGAAGATCTGGATCAATTCCGCTTCTCGGCCTGCTTGCGCTACAAACAGCATCCGCTCCTGGGATTCTGACAGCAGATATTCGTAGGGCACCATCCCCGACTCCCGGACTGGAATCCGATCGAGATCGAGTTCTATGCCCACGCCCCCCTTGGCGGCCATTTCTGATGTGGAACAGGTTAAGCCTGCTGCTCCCATGTCTTGAGCAGCGATCACAGCTCCGGTCTTAAAAGCTTCCAGGCAGGCTTCAATCAGGGACTTTTCTAAGAATGGATCGCCCACCTGCACCGCTGGGCGATCGGCGTTGGACTGGTCACTTAATTCAGCACTGGCAAAACTGGCTCCCCCCATGCCATCCCGTCCCGTAGTCGAACCCACATAGAGCACGGGATTGCCAATCCCTTGGGCTCCTGATTTGACAATTTCTGAGGTTTCCATCAAGCCCAGTGCCATCACATTCACCAGGGGGTTCCCCGTATAGGCTGAATCAAAGTAGACTTCACCGCCTACGGTAGGAACCCCAACACAATTGCCGTAATGGCTAATGCCCGCTATAACCCCGGTGAAGAGTCTGCGGGTTCGGGCATCTTCGAGGGCTCCAAAACGCAGGGAATTGAGGAGGGCAATCGGTCGGGCTCCCATGGTGAAAATATCCCGGAGGATGCCCCCGACCCCGGTCGCTGCACCCTGAAACGGTTCAACCGCTGAGGGATGGTTGTGGGACTCAATCTTAAAGGCCAGATGCAGGTGATTTCCTAGATCCACAACCCCAGCATTCTCCCCAGGGCCGACTAAAATTCGGGGCCCCTGGGTGGGAAATTGCTTCAGTAGCGGTCGGGAGTTTTTATAGCAACAGTGCTCTGACCACATCACACCAAACATGCCTAATTCTGCCCGGTTGGGATGACGACCCAAGCGACGAACAATTTCGTCGTACTCAGCCAAGGTCAGTTTTTGGGCAGCAATTTCCTGGGGAGAAAAAGGAACAGTGAGCATAGGGTGGGACAGTTGCCAGTGAAGTGCGATGGATGGCCAAGATGTTGTCAGCAAGCTGAATCAACTTAACCAATCAAACTCGGTTCTCTATCGAAGAGTGTATCATTGCCTTCTACCCAGGCATCTCGGTGGCTGCTGGCTGAGATCAAAGCCCAGTCATTGCCTAAGACAATTAGCTCCATCAGCCTCAAAGTATGATGGAGCTAGCCCCCAACTTTGGGGAGGGAATGTATTGGCACCTAATGGTTATGGGGAACTCAAACCTGGGCGATCGCCGATTTGGGTATGCTCTTGTAGACCAAAAATTGCCTCAGGGTGGCGGTAAAACTTGAATTCCAGCAGATTATGGAATGGGTCTACCAGAAAAAAGGTGTGATGTTCCAGGGGTAACTCGGGGAACCGCTGCCGGGGGGGCTGATAAAACGGAAGTTGATGCTGTTGGGCACGGGCCAGCAGGGCATCCCAGTCGTTGCGTTGGGTAAAGACAAGGCCGAAGTGGCGGGGGTAGATGCCCTGCTGGGGGATAATGGGTTCCGGGGTCACATGGGCGACCAGTTGGTGACCGTAGAGATTCAAAATCAGCGCCTGGGCAGACTCTCGACCCGTTTCACAGCCCAGACCCTGGGCATAAAATTCTTTGGTCTGGGGAATATTGCCCACGGGAAAGGCAAGATGGAAAAGAAACTGGTTCATAGTACAGCTGATAAGTAGGGCTGTAGGAGGATTGGCGTTGGTGTCTCTCTCAATTTATCTCCTGAACCCCTGGATCGGCGCGATCGCCCTCAATACGCTCTTCCTCGGGCTGATTGGCTGGAGTCCCAAGAAACTGCTCACACCTACGGGAATCATCCACGCCTGGATTTTGGGGGTCTTGATCTGGGGTAGCTTGGGCTGGCGGGGTTATCTGGTGGTGGGCTGCTATTTTCTCGTCGGATCGGGGGTGACCCGGATTGGACTGGCGGCCAAGGAAGCAGCCGGCATTGCCGAAAAGCGATCGGGGGCACGGGGGCCAGAAAATGTCTGGGGATCAGCTCTGGTAGCGGCCTTGTGTGCCTTGGGGATTTTGCTACTACCCTGGTTATCCCTGGACGCTAAAACCATTGCGCCCCTCTTGCTCTTGGCCTACATCGCCAGTTTCAGCACTAAACTGGCGGATACCTGCGCCAGTGAGGTTGGCAAAGCTTACGGTCAACGGACATTTCTGATTACAACGTTGCAACCAGTTCCCAGAGGAACAGAAGGGGCAGTGAGTCTGGAAGGCACCCTCGCAGGTCTGGTCGCAGCACTGGCGATCGCCCTCCTGGGCTGGGCAGTAGGAATGATTACCCTACCGGACATTGGTATTTGCGTTCTTGCTGCCTTCATTGCCACCAATATCGAAAGTGTGATTGGGGCAACGCTGCAAACTCAACTTCACTGGCTCACCAATGAGATGGTGAATGTCCTCAATACAGCCATCGGGGCGATCGTGGCTGTAGGCATAGCCTGGGTGGGGCATCAGTGGGGACTGTTTTAACCGGAAAAGAATAGAAGCCGATGAGGCCAGATCTACTGGTTCGCTCTGGCATCTCGGACAGCGGCCACAAACAGGAAAATTCCCAGGGGAATAGTCGCCGTCAGAATCCCTCCGGTGATCAGTCCCCCCAGTTCCGGGTGTCCTGAGGTTAACTCAAAGATGGAACCAACGGCTGCGATCGCGCTGATACAGGAGCCAGCGAGGAATATACCACTTTTGAGGGTCATCATGGGATTTAAACTCCCACCGCGATGGGTTGGACTGCTTGGGGCGCGAAGCCCTGCTTCGTCAATTCTTGGTTGAGCATCAAGGTGTTTTCAACGCGATCGACAAACATGACACCATGGAGGTGATCCATTTCATGCTGAATGGCGCGGGCGAGAAAATCCTTGGCTTGTAAGGTTCGGGGTCGTCCCTGTTCATCCTTATAACTGACCTCAATGGCCAGGGAACGACGGACTTCCAAGAAGACATTGGGAATACTGAGACAGCCTTCCATCCCTAATTCCAACTCAGGGCTAGCCTGCTTAATGATTGGGTTGATCAACACGAGGGGTGGGTTGGCGGGTTCTTCCGGATCACAGTCCACCACAATTAATTGCTTGTGCATCCCAACCTGGGGAGCTGCCAGTCCCACGCCATCGGCACTGTACATGGTTTGCAGCATCTCGCGCACCAGTTGGCGGAGTTGATCGTCAATCTTGGTCACGCGCTTGGTAGACTGGCGCAGAACCCGATCGCCCAGATAGTGAATTTCCAGAGGGGGCTGCTTCAACTTCTTTTTTTCGACAAGAACCTCAGACGGCATGGATCTAAAACTCTCAGGATGGGGTACTAACTCGGAACAATTCCGCTTTATTTTACCTTAACAAATTCTGTAGGGTGATCAAACAGCGAGAGACCTAGCAGGCTAAATTGTTATCGGGTCATGTATTCTCAGTGGCTGACACTAAAGCCTGGGGAGGAGTATGGGAGAAACTTTGCAAAAGGGAATTATCGATTTTCCTCTAGAGAATCAAAAAGACTTTGTGCCCTACTAATCATCTGTGCTACATCTTTATTAGTATTTAGGCTGATAATTTCCATCTCTGGGTGTTGTCTCCTGAACACGCGAAAAACTTCATCTGCGAACGCTTGTCCAATCGCTTCTTCACCTGAGAAATCAAAGACCACTACTTTGAATTTATCAACTCTAGCCAGTAATTATCATGGCTTAGCAGCCTACCTCTCACCTGATTGTGAATCAGTCCAAATTAGGTGACCAAAGGATTTTGATCTCCCATCTCTCCAGCACTCTGATCACGCTCCAGTTTTTTAGCCATCTCAAAAGTAGCCGCTTCAAAGACTTTTCTTAGAATCATCAACCCTGACAATAGATTAACCAGTTGTTCGTCGGTTAAATGGTGCATCAATTCAGCAATCTGATCCCGTGTGTGTTCATGACTTTGGTGGAGGTGAGTGGCTCCGGCTGTGGTCAAGGTTAGTTCAACTTGCCGCCGTTTCTGGGGATGCTCTATCCGGTGAATCAAGCCCCGTTGCACTAAGCGCTCGGTCATGGCCGATGCCGTCGCGCGGGTAACGCCCAGATGTTCAGCTAGGTCAGATAGCGATGCTTTGGGATGGATACTGAGAAACGCCAGCACCCGAAACTGAGGCACAGTGAGCAATGAGGCACTCTGCCTCCGCATTTCGGTGCGAATAAATTGCATGACCGGAGGCATGGCTGCCATCAACTCCGTGGCACACAGCTGGGCGGGAATGTTCGGGGTCGAGGGTTCCGAAGTCATGCGATCGCACCGCTCCTGCAAGCAAGTCTCGGCCAAGAGGAAGGGTTTGTGTCAACCCCAACAGAGATTCAATAAAATGTATGTCAGACTAATAGTTAGCTTAACTAACTAAACTGTAACACATTCCTGGATTTGAATCTGGACATGGATCAACAGCCTTTTTTCCCCATGGTTGGATAGCAGCCGACGCTGGTTACTCCTCCTGGGACTGATCTGTCTGTCTGCCTGTGCTGCCCTCGATTCGCCCCCAGGGAAGGCGGGCAAAGGCAGCCCTAACCGTCCGGTTCCGGTGGTGGTGGCCACTGTTGTCCAGCGAACTGTCCCGATTTCGTTTCAGACCACTGGGACAGTGCAGGCCTATGCCACCGTATCGGTGAAGTCCCAAGTTGCCGGACATTTAACGGCGGTGTACTTCCAAGAGGGGCAGGAAGTCCAGAAGGGAGAACTGTTATTTACCATTGACCCCCGCTCTCTCCAGGCTGCCCTCGATCAAGCCTTGGCAAACCGGGCAAGGGCGATCGCCCAGGTGGGTCAGGCCCAGGCCGAACTTGCCCAGGCAGAGGCTCAGGTGAATCAGGCTAGAGCCACGGTGACCAAAGATCTCGCCCAGGCCAGAAATGCTGAAGTCCAGGCTCAACGCTACACCAGCCTGTTGAATCAAGGAGCTGTTAGCCGTGAGCAGGTCGATCAGTTTCGCACCAGTTCTGAGACCCAGAATGCGATTGTGATTGCGGATCAGAGCAGTGTCAGAAATGCGATCGCAGCGGTGGCATCTGCCAAAGCCAATGTCCAAAGTGCTGAAGCCGAGGTGAAGGCAGCGACTGCGGCGGTTGATAGTGCCAAAGTCCAACTTTCTTATAGCGCAATTCGATCGCCGATTGAAGGACAGACCGGCAATTTGAAGGTGAACCAGGGCAACCTCGTCAAAGACAACGACAGTGAGCCTTTGGTGGTTATTAGTCAGGTTCGACCTATCTATGTTGCCTTCCCGATTCCCCAACGGCTGTTACCCGATCTCAAGACCTATCAATCCCAGGGCAAGCTTGCCGTTGAGGTACTACCGGTTAATGACCCCGGACAACCGATGCGGGGCCAATTGGTCTTTGTTGACAGTGGGGTTGATCCCACAACGGGCACCCTACAACTCAAAGCCAGCTTTCCCAATCTGACTGGACGGCTGACCCCCGGTCAATTTGTCAATGTGGTTCTAAGATTAACCGAGGAACCCAATGCCCTGGTGGTGCCCTCCCAAGCCATCCAGACCGGGCAACAGGGCACCTTTGTTTACATCGTCAACCCGGACAAAACCGTTGATCTCCGATCGGTGACTACGGGTGGCACCGTGAAGAACCAAATCGTGATCAAACAAGGTCTGCAAGCCGGAGAGCGGGTGGTGATCGACGGACAATTCAACCTGGTTCCCGGTGCAACGGTGCGTGAGAAACCAGCCCCAGGGTCTGGGAAACCCGAGCCCGGAAAGCCCCGCGATCTCTGACCCATTGCCGCTCCTCCCTCCTCCTGGTGTCCCTATGAACCTTTCTCCCATCTTTATCCGTCGCCCCGTCATGACCACCCTGGTGATGCTAGGGATGTTGATCTGGGGACTGGCAAGTTACCCCCTATTGCCCGTCAGCGACCTGCCGAATGTGGATTTCCCAACGATTCAGGTGACGGCAAACTTACCCGGAGCCAGCCCCGAGACCATGGCGGCCTCGGTGGCGACTCCCCTGGAACAGCAGTTTTCCAGTATTGCTGGTATCAGTTCCATGAACTCCACCAGTGCCCTCGGCAGCTCCCAAATTACACTGCAATTTGATCTGAGTCGGGATATTGATGGGGCGGCCCAGGATGTGCAATCGGCGATCGCTAAAGCCTCCCGTCAACTGCCTGCGACCCTGCCCAATCCCCCAGCTTACCGGAAGGTGAACCCCGCAGATCTACCGATTCTCTATATTGCCCTCAGCTCAAAGATTCTGCCCCTCTCAACAGTGGATAAATACGCCGAAACCCAGCTGGCACAACGACTTTCCATGATTAATGGCGTTGCCCAGGTGAATGTTTTCGGCTCCCAAAAGTATGCAGTGCGGGTGCAGATCGATCCCCAATCCTTGAGTGCCAAAGGAATTGGCATTGATGAAGTAGCCGATGCGATCGCCAAAGGTAACTCCAATCTGCCCACCGGCACCCTCTACGGCCACCAACAAAATTTCACGATTGCCACCAATGGTCAATTAAATAATGCAGCGGACTATCGCTCCCTCACCGTGGCCTATCGCAATGGTGCCCCCGTGCAACTGGGGGAATTGGGCCAGGTGATCGACAGCGTTGAGAATGATAAGGTTGCCACCTGGTATAACGGTACCCGCGCCATCGTCCTGGCTATCCAACGACAACCGGGAACCAATACGGTGGAGATTGTGCAGCAGATCAAAAAAATTCTGCCCAAGTTCCGCCAACAGATTCCAGCCGCTATCAACATGGAGATTCTGTTCGATCGCTCCCAACCGATCAAAGAATCCTTGGCCGATGTGCAGTTGACCCTGTTGCTGACGATTGCCTTGGTGGTGCTGGTGATCTTCCTGTTTTTACGGAACTTATCGGCAACCCTCATCCCCAGTTTGGCCGTGCCCCTTTCCTTAGTCGCCACCTTTGGGATGATGCTGCTGTTGGGATTCTCCCTCGATAATCTCTCCCTGATGGCCCTGACCCTGTCGGTGGGTTTTGTGGTCGATGATGCCGTGGTGATGCTGGAAAACATTGTCCGGCACCTGGAAATGGGTGAAGACCCGATGCAAGCGGCCTTCAACGGCTCGAAGGAAATTGGGTTTACGATTCTGTCCATGACCCTCTCCCTGGTGGCGGTCTTTATTCCGGTGCTGTTCATGGGCGGGATTTTAGGACGCTTGTTCCGGGAGTTTGCAGTCACCATCAGCATTGCCATCCTGGTGTCTGGTCTAATTTCCCTCAGCCTCACCCCCATGCTCTGTTCCCGCTTTCTGCGTCCGTCAAGCGCCAAAGCCCAGGGTTCCCATGGCAACGGTGCCATTGCCCCCCCGGGTTCTCAAAGCTATGTTTCCAAGGTCTCCAAGGCGGCAGCGGTTTTTTTTTCAGGGTCTGCATCAGACCTATGCCTGGAGTTTGCGGCGATCGCTGAAATACCATCGCCTGACCATGATGATCTCTGGTGCCATTCTGATGGCGACGATCGTATTGTTTGGAATCATTCCCAAGGGGTTTATCCCCAGCACCGATATTGGCCAAATTACGGCCAATACCCAGGCCGCCCAGGATATTTCCTTCCCAGAAATGGTGCGCCATCAGCAGCAGGTTGTCGCCATTATCCGCCGTGACCCCAACGTCGAAGGAGTCAATTCCACCGTTGGGGCGGGGGGGCCTAATGCCTCGGCCAATGCTGGCCGGATTTTTATTCGCCTCAAACCTCGCCACGATCGCCCCCTCAGTGCCGATGCCGTTGTGCAGGAATTACGCCCCCAGCTGGCACGGGTTCCCGGTATTAAAGTCTTCTTGCAAAATCCCCCCGCCATTAACATTGGGGGACAACAGACAAAAGCCCAATATCAACTCACCCTGCAAAGCCCTAACTTGCAGGACTTGTACGAGTACGCCCCGCAGTTGGAAGAGCGATTGCGCCAGTTCCCCACCCTACAGGATGTCAATAGTGATTTACAGATCAACAATCCCCAAGTCCAAGTTGAAATTAACCGTCAACAAGCCTCGGCATTAGGACTCACTGCCAACCAAATTGAATCCGCCCTCAGTAATGCCTATGGCACCCGCCAGGTTTCAACCATCTATGCCACCGACAGCCAGTATCAGGTGATCCTCAGTGTTGCCCCCCAGTTTCAGCAAGATGCCAACGCCCTCGACTTACTCTCCATCCGCACCCCCACAGGGCAACTGGTTCCCCTAAATGCGGTGGCGACCCTCACCCGTGACGCTGGCCCCCTGACGGTCAACCACCTGGGACAACTGTCCTCCGTGACCCTTTCCTTTAACCTCAAGCCAGGGGTTGCCCTAGGGAGCGTCACCCAGGAGATTGAACAAACGGCTCGTCAAGTATTACCTGATAGCGTGAGTGTCAGCTTCCAAGGATCGGCCCAGGCCTTTCAGGCATCTCTGAGTGGCTTGGGTTGGTTACTGCTGGCAGCGATTCTGGTAATTTACATTGTCCTGGGAATTCTTTACGAGAGTTTTATTCACCCCCTGACCATCCTGTCCAGTTTGCCTTCAGCGGGGTTTGGGGCCTTGCTGACCCTCCTAGTGTTTCAAGTAGACTTAAACATTTATGCCTTCGTCGGCATCATTCTGCTGATTGGGCTGGTGAAAAAGAACGGCATCATGATGGTTGATTTCGCCATTGCAGCCCGCCACCAGGGTAAAAGTGCCCACGATGCCATCTATGAAGCCTGCCTGGTGCGGTTTCGTCCGATCATGATGACCACTATGGCAGCGCTGATGGGAACCTTACCCATCGCTCTGGGATTTGGGGCCGGGGCGGATGCCCGCCGTCCCCTAGGGCTGGTGGTTGTCGGGGGGTTACTTTTCTCCCAGTTTCTCACCTTGTACCTGACCCCGGTTTTCTATACCTATATGGAATCCTGGCGTAGCCGCTGGCAGCCGTTGAGATCGCCCCTGGCAGTCCAACCACTGGAATCAGAAGTTCGTTGACGGAGCAGCAGGATTACAAGCTCTCCAAATACTTCAATAGATCAGCCATTTCCTGAGAACTCGGCTGAAACTGAGGCATGGGGGGAGTTTTACCACTGGTCACCTGATAGATCAAGGCCACCCGGGACTTGCGATCGGAGACATGGCGAAGGCTCGGCCCCACGTGACCATCAGCCTGTAAGCCATGACAGCCACTACAGTTCATTTGAAAAATAGCATGACCCTGAGCAGGATTACCGGGTAATTCCAGCACACTCTTGACGTAGGGATCAGAAATCCGCACCTGGTGGATGCCGAACAGGATAATGATCGTTGCCATCACCGCAGCTAGCAGCAGCCATGCCACCTTGTGGATCAGAATTTCAGGTTTAGCCAGCTGGTTATCCAAGCAATGCCTACTAAGGAATTCAGGGGTTTTCGCCGTCCATGTCTAATTTAACAACATATCTTAAGAAAACTAGACAGGAGAGGTCGTTTTTCGTCACGTTAGACCGTTAGGATAAGATCCAGATGCATGAAACTGTGCACTTGTTTGAGAGTTATCGGGAGATTGAACGTGGTAGAGCCACTACTGACAGGAATTGTGATGGGGCTGATCCCCGTGACGCTGCTGGGGCTATTTGTTGCAGCTTATCTGCAATACCGTCGGGGTAATCAGTTAGGCCTTTAACCCTAAAGGGTCTGGGATCGGGGAGCTTCTAGCCTCCCCTGTCCTGGGGTCGATAGAAGGTCAAGGCTGTGTTACCGTAACGTTTCTGTCGATACACTATTAGGGGTTCACTAGACACGAGGGTCCAACCCCTAGGTGCATGCTCCACCGCCAATTCACCAGTGTCGGCCAAGAGGTTACAGGTCGCGATCGCTGTGATCACGGGCTGGTAAAGCTCACTGGCATAGGGGGGGTCAAAGTAGATGCGGTCAAATTGCTGACCCCTGAGTTGCTGAATGTGTGAGCGCACATCTCCCCGCAGGACACGAAATTGCTGTTCTGGAGCCGCTATTTGTTGCCAATTGTGTTGAATCACCCCACAGGCTCGGCTCGATTGTTCAATCCCAACCACCAGGGCGGCACCCCGAGCCAAGGCTTCTGCCCCCATGGCTCCACTGCCGGCACAGAGATCTAACCAACGACATCCCGGAATAGTACCCTGCCAAATATTAAACAGCGCCTCTCTCACCCGAGCAAGGGTCGGACGAGTTGCCAGTCCCGGCAAGGTTTTGAGTAAGCGATTGCCGTCAACTCTCAGACTCATAGTTCAACTAGAGGTTTAACGGGTCAGAGCCAGAGAGGGTTGGCTAGCAACCTGTTGGACAAAGTTGGCTAAGATGCTCAACCCAGTGGTAGAAGACTTCTCAGGATGGAATTGGACAGCCATCAGCTGCTCACGGGCGATCGCCGCCGTCACGGTTTGTTGACCGTGGGTCACCATCGCGGCTCGCACCTGGGGATCCACCGGATCGACATAGTAGGAATGGACAAAATACACCCAGGGCTCAGGGGGCAACTGCTGCCAGAGCGGGGAATCAGGTTGGATAATCTGTAACTGATTCCAGCCCATATGGGGAATCGTCAGACCCGGTTCTGGCTGAAACTGGCGCACGGTGCCTGCAATCACCCCGAGGCCAGCTTCCTCCCCTTCCTCACTGCCATCAAACAAAATCTGTAGTCCCAGGCAAATTCCGAGGAAGGGCTGATCACGAGCGATCGCGGCTCGGAGCGGCTCCACGAGTCCCCGCGATCGCAACTGCTGCATGGCTGGATCAAATGCCCCCACCCCTGGTAAAACAATGGCATCTGCCTGCTCCAAATCTGCTGCCGAATGGGTGATGTAAGGAGTTGCACCTGCTTTTTCCAGACCTTTACAAACAGAGTGCAGGTTTCCCATGTCATAATCAATCACTGCAATGACTGCCATGCTGCTGCTCCGATTAGCTGTTTGGAAATCACTCTCTTATTGTAGTTTGATCGACAGTGGGGTTCTAAAGACCACCTGAAAGCCACCTCTCCACATCTGAGGATGCCGATCACAGACGTGCTGTTTGATCCACCGATATGCTTTGCAGAGATCCTGGGAGACCGATGGTCAAACCTGCGTTGCTGACATCCTTTACGACCTGGAAGTCCCATCAACTTTCCAATTCCTCCGATGACCTATTGGCCGCAGTCCAGAGGCAATTCGCAGCAGCAACGGCTCTGCATTTTTTGAGACAATTGCCGATAGATTATCAGCAAGCACCCACCCAAGTCATCTCCCGGATTCAGGAATTACAGCCTGCTTGGGTCATTTGCTGCGGCATGGCTGAGTCGCGATGGAAGCTGAGTGTTGAAACCACGGCCACGAAGGGCCAGCACCAACTCCAGACTACCGTCAATGTCCAACAATTGGTTCAAGATTTACCCATGACCGAAATCAGTCATGATGCTGGTGAATTTGTTTGCAATCGGCTGTACTACGAAATCTTAGCTGCCCTCAGCAGACAGAATCTGAGTGGCCAGTGTATATTTGTTCACATTCCAACCTTAACCCGAGACAACACGGGTGAGGTTTTGGCTGATTTCCGGTTGATACTTCAGAGATTAGGAGTACCAGTACCTCGTTACGTCCTGTGATGGTTATTTTTCTATGATGTTGTTCTTTCCGATCCTCTCCGCTGCCCAAATTCCATCTTCTCCGGCGTTACGACCGGCTCTACCGACGCTGGAACAAGTGCTACCCCCTGTCCAACCGATACCATCCATTCCAGCCACACCGACAACCCCACCACAGTCCATTACACCTCTTCGTCCCTTACTACCCCGTTCCCAAGAAGTTGCACCGATCCAGCCATCGCCTGTGACGCAGCAGATAGTGCCTTTGAGACCCTTACTCCCGAGGTCGCAGCCAACCCAGCCCCTGCGCCCCCTGTTTCCCCTCGGGCAACAAGTCACCACGGGTTCACGGCTCTTACCAACCTTAGACGTACCACTGGCCGACGAAGTTCCCATTCCAGACGTGTTACCTCCGCAAGAAGTTCTCCAGGCGCAGGATGTCCGTCCCCTCCCCGGTCAACTGGATGCTGTGCCTGTTTTTAACAGCAACAGCCCAGAACTCGTCCAAACCCAAGGCATTTTGCTGTCCACCTTTCCCCCCGAGGGGAAAGAGTCTCCCAGAGCCCACCTCAACTTCGCCTTTGATGGCCGCTTTGATATTTTTGCTCACCACCTTGCCCGTGCCAGAATCGCGAGCCAAACCCGGACATTATTCTTGGGGGTATTAATCAGTAACCCCAGTAATCGCCCCGTTGCCATTGATGTTTTGCAGGGAGCCAGCTACCTAACACGCCCAGATGCCCAATTTGTTGATTTGCCCTCCTACGTCGAAGACCCACTGGGTCGGGTGTTTGCAGGGCCAGGAAGTCGGACGATGAATGACATTCTGCGGGGACGCAGACAGGTCAATGTCCCCTCGCGGTTGGTGATTCCACCGGGGGTAAGACTACCTGTTACTCAACTTGCCCATTCCGGTTGGCAATGTGGTGCCCTCTTCCAATGGTCGCTCCACCCTGATGCGACTTGCCAGTGATGGGCCTGTCTATGTTGCCAGTATGGCGATGTTTGCCCCCACTGCTCCGGGGGGGCGGGAACGGATGCCAACTCTAGAAGAGTGGGAAACACTGTTGCAGAAAGGCGATCTGGCAGGCCCTAGAGATCTGCCCCCGACTCCGATGGCGAGTTATGCCAGTGCCAGTCGGGTAATTTATGGGCGGGTAGCGGGGGTTGCCCAAGGCTCTCGCTGGCAGGCAAATCTCACAGATAGTTCCATCACGGCCAATCTCACCATTCCCCCAAAGGGACAGGCCTTTTCCTATGTCTTGAGTACATTGCCCCAGGGTACCTTGGGGACTGGTCAGGTGCAGAGTGCGCCAATGCTGGTTCGCTACCCAGACACCGCCTATATGGCGAATGGCAACTATGGCATTGAGTATAGCCTCAACCTCCCCCTACACAATCCTTCACAGCAGCCAGCCACCGTGGTTTTGTCGATTCAAACGCCCCTGAAGGAAGAACTCTCCAAAGACAAGCTGCGTTTTTTCCAGCCACCGGAGGAGCGGATCTTTTTCCGAGGCCCGGTGCGCGTTAGCTACAACGACGATCAGGGAACCTCCCAGGTGCGTTACATTCATGTGGTACAACGCCGGGGACAGCAGGGAGAGCCACTGGTGAAGCTGATACTCAAGCCCGGTGAGCGGCGGGATCTGCAATTAGATTTACTCTATCCCCCCGATGCAACGCCGCCCCAAGTGCTGACGGTGAGAACCCTTGAAGGGTTTTGAGTTAACCATGCTGTTTTTAGTACCCCTGCTCGCCCAGTCCAGGCCTGCCCCTCCACCTCAGGAAATTCTCCAACCCCAGGAAGTCAGACCCTTACCGGGGCATCTCGATACGGTGCCTGTGTTTAATAGTAATAGCCCAGAGTTGGTGTCGAGTGAGGGAATTTTGCTCTCGACGTTCCCACCGGGAGGGAAACGGGTGCCTGCGGCCCATCTGAATTTTCAGTTTCGGGGGCGGTTTGATGTGTTTGCCCATCACATTGCCAAAGCACCCAATCCCCAAGATCTGCGATCGCTCTATTTGGGGGTGATCCTGTACAACCCCAGCTCACAGCCTGTCACCGTCTCGGTGTTGCAAGCGGCCAGTTATCTCACCCAACCCGATGCCCCCTTTATACCGCTGCCGTCTTGGGTCGAGAATCCACTGGGAAGTGTGTTTTCAGGGCCGGGCAGTCGGGTGAGCGATCAGGTTCTGCGGGGGCAGCATCAACCCGACTGGCCAGCGCTGCTGACGATTCCCCCCCAGGAGAGTCAACTATTGATGAACCTGCCGATCCTGCTGCGGGGGTTAACCCCACCCTTGAATGGACGGTCAACTCTGGTGCGGCTGCGGAGTAGTGGGCCGGTCTATGCAGCCAGTCTGGCTCTATTTGGTCGCCAAAATCCCGATGGCAGTGAACGCCCTCCAACCCTAGTTGAATGGCAAAATCTCTTGGAAACGGGAAACCTCGTCAGTCCCCGCGATCGCACCCCAAACCCCCCCGATCAACCCAGCGGCTCCATTGTCTACGGGCGGGTCGCTGGGGTAGCCCAAGGCTCTCGTTGGCAAGCCCAGATCACGGATCGCCCCAGTGTGCCCTATCTGACGATTCCAGCACCGGGGCAGGCCTTTTCCTATGGCCTTAGCACCCTCAAGGGCGGAGCCTTAGGCACCGGTCAGATTCAGAGCGCCCCGATGTTAGCTCGCTATCCAGATACCGCTTACCGAGCGAATGGTAACTATGGAATTGAGTACAACTTGACGTTGCCCTTACGGAACCGTACTCAGTCACCGCAGACGGTCACATTGACCATGCAGACGCCGCTGAAACAAGACCAATTACAAGGAGGACTGCGTTTTCTAGAGCCGCTGCCTCCCCAGATTTTCTTCCGAGGAACCGTCCGCATTCGCTTTACCAACAACCAAGGGTTACCCCAAACTCGCTATGTTCACTTGGTGCAACAGCGGGGTCAAAAGGGCGAAGCGCTAGCAACGGTGTTCTTGCCACCCCAGAGCGATCGCCTCGTCCAGGTTGACTGGCTCTATCCTCCCGATGCAACACCGCCCCAAGTGCTGACCATTGAAACCTTCAGCAGCGGCAACTGAGAACGGGGCGACCGGCATCTGAGCGGACAACCTGCCTGGAATCAACCGAAAGTAGGCTGCTGCCTCATATCTGAGGGGAAACCATCAGCGGCCCATTCCCTACCCCTGATCCCTTAACTTGCGTTAATATTGGAGTCAGCTATCAATACACCCCGACAGAAAAACTTCCTGTCTAATGACCATTTCATTGAGTTTCATCCGCAATAACAATGAGTTTTTTCGACTCTGAGATTGTTCAACAAGAAGCCAAGCAACTGTTTGAAGATTATCAGTCCTTGATGCAGTTAGGTGGTAGCTATGGCAAGTTTGATCGTGAAGGGAAAAAGCTCTTCATTGAACAAATGGAAGCGATGATGGATCGCTACCGCATCTTTATGAAGCGATTTGAATTAGCAGATGACTTCATGGCGCAGATGACCGTACAGCAGCTCCGAACTCAACTGGGTCAATTTGGGATTACCCCGCAGCAGATGTTTGACCAGATGAACCTGACCTTGGAACGGATGAAATCTGAAATTGAACACAGTACTTGATCTGCCGCTGGAAATGGGGCCGTTCTAGTCACAGTAACCTTTGATCACATCTAGAACAGTGTAGTGATCGAGGTCTGTGTTGGGAGGAACAATCTGGGACTGAAGTGCCATCGACAGTTCCCTGCTTGCAGCGGTTTTTCTTGGGTCAAGATATACACCCTAGATGGTTTGTTGTCACGGGGGAAATTCTGAGGCATCTCGATGGTTAGTCTTGTTTGGGCATGATATGGCCTACGAACGAGATTGTGGTATTGAAATGGCTTATTTAGTAATTATTTATTCTTGGTGTCTGGAAAAAGAATTTGATCACGTGTATTAATTAAGCTTAGGCTTTTTCAGCAATCTAGAACCCGGGAGATCGCTCCTATATCCTCCACCAAAAACTCAACCAAATATTCTCGACTTATTGGAAACCTATTGCCAAGACAACCCGTCTGAAAGAGAGTAGTTTGGAAAATAGGATTTATTCCCATGATGAATCGAATTGCTCCGATTGTTGGCATTGTCATGGTTACAACTGTTGCCAATCCGGTGATGGCTCAACCACTCTTTGCGATTCGTAATCTTTTCCGCGTTGGAGATAATCAAGTTTATCGGCTGCTGGATAGCCTTGAATACCGGACAAATATTTTTCAGAAGAGTCTGGATACAGAGCTTGATCACAGTCGCCTTAATGGCAGCAACCGTGAAGACAACATCAATGCATTTGTTAAAGATTTTGAACGTTCAACCGATCGATTGGCTAGACGGTTCCGAAATGGGCAGGCGATCGCTACTGACGTTCAAGAGGTCTTTGATCAAGCGGTGAAAATTGATCGCCTGATGGATCGGGGTCGTTTCGGTCGTGCGGAGCGGGACTGGAATAATGTACGGAACGATCTGAGAGAACTGGCACGGATTACCTACGGAGCAAGGTATTACTAAAATGAGGGTTCAGTCGTGAGGCGGTCGATGGTCATGAGGAACAGCCGCTGCTTTGGAGCTAGACGACGCTCCGAGCACCACTGCCTGACCAATCTCTAGCGGTACAATGCTGTGGAGATCGCCCTGAATGCAAGGCTCTCCAGATTTTGTTCTGACTTGGTATAGATCCGCAAGGCTGGAAGGGGGTAAGATGATACCTCTTGCAAGGTTGAGTACTTCAGAAGCATGAAATCCTTGAGTGGGCGAGACCTGTTGAGTTTGGCAGACTTAACTGCCACAGAGTTGGTGTCAGTCCTGGAACTGGCAGCTCAAATGAAGGCTGGAACAATCCAAGTCCCCTGTCCCAAGGTACTGGGCTTACTCTTCTCGAAGGCCTCGACCCGGACTCGCGTTAGCTTCTCGGTAGCGATTTATCAACTGGGTGGGCAGGTGTTAGATCTCAACCCCAGCGTGATTCAGGTGAGTCGGGGCGAGCCCCTGGCCGATACGGCACGGGTTCTGGCTCGCTATCTAGACATTGTGGCCATTCGCACCTTTGATCAACAGGATCTAGAAACCTTTGCCCAGTATGCTGAGATTCCAGTGATCAACGCCCTCAGTGATCTGGAGCATCCCTGTCAAATTCTGGCAGACCTGTTAACGGTGCAGGAATGCTTTGGCTCCTTAGCCGGTAAAACTTTAACCTATCTAGGGGATGGCAATAATGTCGCCCATTCCTTGATGTTGGGCTGTGCTCTGGCAGGGATGAATATTCGTGTTGCTACCCCCCCCSAGCCATCAACCTCTCCCCAGCATTGTCGAGCAGGCTCGCACCCTGGCTGGGGGACGCACAGAGGTGATAGTGACGGATGATCCTAAAGCAGCAGTGGCGGGGACTGAGGTGCTCTATACCGATGTCTGGGCTAGTATGGGGCAGGAAGACCTCGCCGACTCCCGCATCCCCGTCTTTCAGCCTTATCAGGTGAATCAGCAATTACTCTCCCTCGCCGCTCCCGAAGCGATTGTGCTCCACTGTCTTCCGGCGCATCGGGGAGAAGAGATCACCGAAGCAGTATTGGAAGGTTCCCAATCTAAGGTTTGGGATCAAGCCGAGAATCGCTTACATGCCCAAAAAGCATTGTTGGCTAGCCTACTGGGCGCCGCTTGAAGTCAGAACATTCTAGAAAATTCCAGAGGGACTAGACAGAAGCAGAAACTTGGTGATACAAGTGTTCCATGTGAAGCCATTTATTGCTCCTCGTCTATGGAACCCCTCACCCATGCTCAAAAAGAACTGTATGACTGGCTGGTTGAGTATATCCGTCAACATCAGTACTCTCCTTCGATTCGCCAAATGATGCAGGCGATGAACCTCCGGTCGCCTGCTCCTGTGCAGAGTCGCTTGGAGCATTTGCGTAAAAAGGGTTACATCAACTGGACAGAGGGGCGTGCCCGTACGATTCGGATTATTCATCCGGCCAACCTGGGAGTGCCAATTTTAGGCGCGATCGCCACGGATGGATCGGTAGAGACCTTTACCGAAGCAGTCGTCCCATTGGATCTAACCTCGCTGTTTCGACAACCCGACTATTTTGCCCTTAAGGTGACGGAGGCCAGCTTGGGAGCGCTCCTGATCGCTGTCGGAGATATTCTGATCCTGCAACCCGTTGCTGATCTCAAAACACTGGCGGATGGCACGATGGTCGTTGCCAAGGTTGAGGAACAGAGAACCATGTTGAAGTTTTTCTACCGTAAAAGTAGTCGTATACTCCTGAAATCGGTCAATGGCATCGACGCTGCCCTGGAACTCCCGGTGAGCCAGGTGCAAGTCCAGGGAGCGCTGGTGGGTGTCTGGCGAGGTTACGGCCGAGAAGGTTGAGGCATCCTAGCTGCTCGGTACGGGGGATCTGTTGCCCGCTCCCTCAGGGTGGAGCATATGGGTTGGCGCGGCTGGTTCCCACCCTGTCTTGCCATGCTCGTTCGACCATCTTGTAGATCAATTCCCCAATGAACTCAGATACAGCTCATTGGTTAGAAGTCAAAATGTCCTGCATGTGAGTGAGAATCGCTATAGCCATCGGGAGAGCGTCTAGCGTGAAGGTTACCCAGTCATTTCTCCAGGTTTTCCAGCGCCGCAAAATGGCGGCGCTACTGCTGTTAGGGTTTTCCTCTGGATTGCCATTGTTCCTCACGAGCCGCACCTTACAGGCATGGATGACGACGGAACAGGTGAGTTTGACCGCCGTCGGTGCCTTTAGCCTGGTTAGTGTTCCCTACTCCCTAAAATTCCTTTGGTCGCCGTTCCTCGATCGCTTCACGCTGCCATTATTGGGACGACGCAGGGGTTGGCTGGTGGTGACCCAGGTAGGATTACTCTTGGCGATCGCCGCCATGGCCCTGCAAAAACCAACCCAAGCGCTGCAATGGTTAGCAATCAATGCACTCCTGATTGCCTTCCTCAGCGCCACCCAGGATATTGCCGCTGATGCCTATCGCACGGATGTTTTAGAGGAACGGGAAATGGGGGCGGGAGCCGCTGTATTTGTTTTGGGCTATCGCGTGGCCTTGTTGGTCACCGGAGCCTTGGCACTGATCTTGGCCGATCATCTTTCCTGGCCTGTGGTCTACCTGCTGTTGTCAGGGCTGATGGGGATTGGGTTACTGGCGGCTATTTGGGCTCCCGAGCCACGCTTGATTGATCAACCGCCCCAATCTCTTTCCGATGCGATTCGCCTCCCCTTGATTGAATTTTTCCACCGCCAAGGTCAGTTCCGGGGAGGGTTCATCCTGTTGTTCATTGTGCTATTCAAGCTTGGTGATGCCCTTGTCAACAATATGGCAACCCCCTTCCTGCTGGCTACTGGATTCACCCAGACTGATATTGGGACGATTCAAGGGGGGATGGGTCTACTGGCAACCATTGTGGGAGTTCTGGTGGGGGGTGCCATCCTGAGTAAAATTGGCATTCATCGCGCCCTTTGGATCTTCGGTGGTGTCCAGGCCTGTAGTAACCTGAGCTACTTTGCCCTGGCTCAAGTGGGGCAAAATTATCCCCTGATGGTGAGTGCCATTAATGTAGAAAATTTTAGTGGAGGATTGGGAACCGCAGCCTTTGTGGCCTTCCTGATGAGCCTGTGTAACCAACGCTTTTCTGCGACTCAGTTTGCGCTGCTGTCTAGCCTCATGGCGGTGAGTCGGGATATTCTGGTGGCTCCGGCAGGTCGCCTCGTCGAAATCACAGGCTGGCCGCTGGTTTTTTCTGATTTCAGTCCTGGCGGCGATGCCTGGGTTATTGCTGTTACCTCTATTTGCCCCGTGGCATTCCCAGCCCCCGAGGCCAGAACCTCTGATGGACGAGGATGGGTAATTCCGACTGACCCAACAATACACCCATAAACCCCGAGAGCAGGAATAAGGCGGAGGTTTTGGAACCCTGGGGTTCGCTGCTAACGCTCCCCTGTAAACACGAGTTGAGCCGGGCCCGTCATGTAAACATGTTGGTCAGCCAGTGACCACTCAATTTCCAAGGAACCACCGGGGAGTTCCACCGTTGCACGGCGATCGCAACGACCCGTTAAGACAGCAGCTACGACCGCCGCGCAGGCTCCAGTTCCACAGGCGAGGGTTACCCCAGCCCCCCGCTCCCAGACTCGCATCTTCAGTAAGTCCAACCCCACGACTTGAATGAACTCCATATTGGTTCGCTGGGGAAAGACAGGGTGGTGCTCAAACTCAGGACCCAAAATTTCCAGGGGAATCGCAGCCACATCGTCTACAAAGACAATGCAGTGAGGGTTGCCCATACTGACACAGGTGACCTGCCAGATCTGATCGGCAACCTGCAACGGCTGATCGGTTACCTTTTGATCCGCAGCGACGAGGGTGGTGGGAATTTCTGCCGCCAGCAATCGCGGTGTCCCCATGTCAACGGTGACTTGCCCCTGGGGATGGATTTGGGGGATGATCACCCCCGCCAGGGTTTGAATTCGATAGCTAAGTACTTGGACATTCCCTTGCTTCCCCTCTAGGGTGGAAAGAAACTGAGCCAAACAGCGAATGCCATTACCGCACATTTCAGGCTCAGATCCATCTGAGTTAAAGATGCGCATGGTGTAGTCGCTGTCAATCTGGCCGGGGAGGGCAAAAATCACCCCGTCTGCCCCAATGCCAAAGTGGCGATCGCACCACTCAATGGCTTGGGCAGGAGTCAAGCTAGGCTCCGGGCTGTGGCGATTATCAATCAGGATAAAGTCATTGCCTAAGCCATGATATTTCGCAAAGGGAATTGCCATTGCACCGCTACCCAACAACAGTTATGGATTGTAACAAAATTGCTCAGACAACGACATTAACCCACCCAGAAATGCCCATGGAAAGGCTATCTGTCCTGGGCGGGGGGAGAATCCAGTCCCCGATCAATTCCGGGCTAGGCACAGTTAAAGTAGGCTAAATCTAGAACCTGTCACTTGAGGGAAGCATCTATGTCTTTATCAGTCGAGGCGGAAGCAGGCTTACCCAGCATTCGCCAAATTCTCAAACTAATTCGAGAGAGCAAAGAAGTAGAAGTGAAGCTGATGACCAATGATCAGCTCCATGGCAAGATGCTCTGGCAAGATGCCAATTGTATTTGCTTAGAGAATAGTAACGATCATCAGCAAACGCTGATCTGGCGACAGGCGATCGCCTATGTCAAACCACACTGAGGCGGCCAGTTCCCATCCTGTGCAAATTAGACGTAGCACTTAACCTGATGCCAGTTCTGATGGGCATCCAGGCAATAGTAGCAACCGTCAAACCAGGTGCAGTAAGTATAGTCAAGTTCTACATCCCGACTCTTCGCAGGCTCATCAGAGCCCAGAAACTCGACAACTTCGTGCTTGCGATCCGGAGTCCCCTGGACAGACATCTTGAACAAGACTTTTTGGACAGACTCAGGAATATATTGACAATACTGAACCGACATTGACAGTCACTCCTTCTAAGGTCATGGGGTCGGGCACTGCGTTCAAGACCCGTGGGGGTAGTGCATTCCTCAGAACCTCGGAGGGTATACAAAACCCCAATGTTGGACATTGAGTTGCAGTCTTCCAGACAAACAACACCCTACTTTTACCATTTAAAAAAACTGATGGCACCCATAACCTTAACCCTACTTAATGCTGACTCAAATCCATCAGCTATGCTGGATACTTGCTGGCAACTGTTCTACTTTCAGGGCAGATAGCACGGGGGGGGTCTGCCGCTGGATGGGCCACAAAGTAACCCTGCAACCATTGACAGCTCCGTGTCAAAAGTTGATCCAATCCTCCCCCCCGCCACAGCCGGATAGTATCGTCCTGTCCCACACTCACAAGAGATTGTCCATCGGGGCTAAAACTCAGGCTGTAAACTGCCCCCTGATGTCCGTCCAGTTGAGCCACAGGTTGACCTGTGAGGGTCCAGACACGAACGGTGCCATCTTGACCTGCCGTTGCCAGCCGTTGCCCATCGGGACTAAAACTCACAGTTAAAATACCACTGGGGTGACTTCTAAACTTTGCAATTTCCTGACCCCGTAGCGTCCACAGATGTACTGTGCCATCCTTGCCAGCCGTGGCTAACTGCTGCCCATCAGGACTAAAGCTGACGCTCGCCAGCCACCCCTGGCCTGCATTGAAGCTCGCTAGGGATTGACCCTGTAAATTCCACAGATGAACGCGACTATCTTTGCCGACGGAGGCTAGTTTTTGCCCATCGGGGCTAAAGCTAACGCTCCAGGCTGGCCCTTGGTGGCCTCGAAAGGTTGTGAGTAGCTGTCCCTTAAGATCCCAGAGTTTGGCACTACCATCTTTGCCGACGGAGGCTAGTTTTTGCCCATCGGGGCTGAAACTAATGCTGTAGATACTGTCCTGATGTCCCTGAATGCGGCGCTGCTCCTGCCCCTGCAGATTCCAGAATCGCATCGTCCCATCCTGCCCTGCCGTCGCTAGCTGCTGCCCATCGGGGCGAAAGGCTACGCTGTTGACACCGCCGCTGTGACCGAGTAACTTTGCCAGTTCCTGCCCCTGCAGATTCCAGAGCCGAGCCACGCCATCTTTGCCACCGGTCAGTAACTGTTGGCCGTTGGGACTGAAGGAGACACTCCATGTCCCCAGATGCTTCCCTTGCCACTGCTGACCGAGAGGTCTGGAAAAGTCCCACAGCCGAATCGTGCCATCCAGGCCTGTCGTGACCAGATGTTGGCTGTTGGGACTGAAGCTGACACTGCCAATCAGACCTTCGTGTCCCCGCAGGACGGCCAGTTGTTGCCCAGTTAAATCCCAGAGACGCACGGTGCTGTCTTCGCCGACGGTGACGAGGCGTTGTCCATTAGGGCTGAAACTGACACTGTAAAGAGGGGTCTGACTGCCGCGCCACTGATTGAGTTGTTGGCCCTGCAAGTTCCAAATTTGCACAATGCCGTCCTCACTTACTGTGACAAGTTGTTGCCCATTGGGGCTAAAACTGACACTATTCAGACCTCGGATTTGGTTGAGATGCCCATGCCACTGTCGGAAGAGTTGCCCCGATAGGCTCCAGAGTTTGACGGTGCCGTTGCTGCCAGCGGTTGCCAATTGTTGCCCATGGGGACTGAAGCTGACACTGTTCACCGATCCTTGCTGTGTCTGAAATTGCTGGCGTCTTCTGCCTGAGAGATCCCAAAGGCTAACCGTGCCGTCTGTGGCTGCCGTTACCAGAGATTGTCCATTGGGGCTGAAACGGAGACTGTTGATCGGACTTGCAGCCGGATTTTCCGCTGTAAGTTGGCGGCCAGATCGATCCCAGACTCGTAGGTTGCCCTTCTCATTAGTAGTGGCCAAGTGTTGACCATCGGGACTGAGGGCCAGTCGGCTAATCCCGTCCGTGGAGGCTAAAAACTTGAACAGTAGTTGGCCTGTGAGTGTCCAAACCCGCACCGTCCCATCTCCCCCTCCAGTGATTAAGGTTTGGCCGTCGGGACTAAAGCTACTGCTAGAGATGCTCCCCTGCTCTCCCTCCCACTGGTTGCGCTCGTGGATGTTATCCAGAATCGTTTGTAAAACCAGAAGCGGCTTTGTGGTGGGATAGGTCTCTAAGCGTTGGTAGGGCTTGAGCAGGGATTTCAAGACTTGTGCCGATTGGATAGCGCTGAGGAGGGCTTCGATTTCACTGGCTTGAAATTGTTGGAGATTGAGCACCCCAGCCTGCTCCAGCTCTAGACTGACCCGGGACGTTTGCAAGTCTTTCGTGGTCCGAACCACAATAGCGATCGCCACCACGGTCACAGCCGAAACCAAGCCAAGACCGACAAAAGCTCCCCGCAAAATCCCCATGGCTTTGAACTGAGCCTGGGTCAAGATTTCATTGGCTTCTTCCGCTGTCTGCTTGGCTCGCCGCTCCGCCGCAAGGGTCAGTTGCACCTCACGATTTTCTAAATCCTGACTGGCATTGAGAAATTGGTAGTCTTGATCACTGAGACTCTTGTTGGTCGCCCAACTCAGGGCATCTCGCAGTGCCTGCCCTCGCAGTAATCGGGACTCATCAGCACCATTGGTTACCAACCAACTCTGAAACGCTTCGGCGTAAGGGCGCAGGCTCGCAAGTTCCCGCTCCACCCATTCCAGGGTAAAGAGAGCCGCATAGATGCGATTGTGAACTCGAATCACACCTTGATCTAAGACCACCAGTCCAGACAGCCGCAATTCCATCTGTTCGGTGCTGTCGTTGGTCGGCATATCTCCCTGACGTAGCAGGTGTTGATAGAGTCCCAGCAACCGTCCGGTACGCTGTTGATCCTTGAGCAGACGGTTACGAATGGTTTTTAGGTGCTCGGGTTCATCCTGGGCTTCCCAGTTGTCTAAAACTTGGGTTTGGATCAATCCTGCTACAGCGGCGGATTCTTCCCCTAGCGGAATCCAATGCCAGGTGTAGAGAATCAATTTGCACAATTTTTGGGTGAGAAAGGGCTGACCACCTGTCCAGTCAAGAATCGATTGCAGCACGATCTTGGGCTGAGCAGCTTTGCTCACAAGTCCATCGGCGAGGGGCTGGACTTCACCGATCTGAAACCCCTGAAGTTGGATGGCTCGCCCAATGTTGAAGGGGGTACGGTGCTTATCTTGAATCAGACTGGAAGGGGTAGCAACGCCAAACAGAGCAAAGGTGAGACGGCGATCGCCCTTTTGGTCTGCCCGGTCGTTATAAATGGAGCGAATCCAGGCGAAAAAATCATCAATGGGGAAGTTCAAACTCAGAACACTGTCAATTTCATCAATAAAAATGACCATATTTTGGGTCATCTGCTTGAGTAAAACACTGTCCACAAAATCGCTTAAGCGCTGGACAGGGCTTAGCAGATGCCGATCTCGCCACCAGGAACGCAGGTCAAAGCGATCGCCCAAGGCAAAGGTATTTACCAAGGCTCCCAGAAGGCTGGCATACCACTGATCGGGGGAAATATTTTGGCTGCCAATTTTAGTGATGTCGATGGCGGCACAGGCAATCCCGGCAGCTTGGAGACGTTGCATTGTGTGGACTCGCAGACTCGATTTCCCCATCTGGCGGGAGTTGAGCACATAGCAGAATTCCCCGGCCTGCAAAGCCTCATAGAGATCTTGATCCGCCTGTCGCACAACATAGGTAGCAGCATCAATGGGCAGACTGCCACCGACCTGGTACTGATCCACCATGGGAGACGGCAACGGCGATCGCGTCATCCTGATCTCCTAAGACCCAGGGGGCTGACCAGTGGTCTGGGGCAGCTGGGGTGCGAGACTAGCCCCTGTGAACCGGAAGTACTGACGATAGAGATCACAGCGCAGCTTCACTTGATTCCCTTCGATCCGGACGAGACCAAGGCTATGTAACTTAAACAGAGCCGTCGCTTCTAATTGCACAGGAGCAGTTGCTGCCACCAGGGTACGGAAAGCTGCTGCCAACTCTGGATGCTGTTGCAAATTCCACAGGTGACCATACAAATGATCCCGAAACAGACTCACCTCGGTGGGAGCCTCCGCTAAGAGCTGTGCCAAAGTTACGTCCTGATGGGCAATGTGGTAGAGCGCTAGGCGGATCAGATAGGGATGACCACCCACCATCGCCGTGAGTTGTTCCACCTCCCCCTCGTGCCAGTCCAAGCCATGGAGCTGCGCCAGGGTGGCAACTTGTTCATTGCTAAACTCGGGTAACTCCACGGGCAACCCGACATTAAAGGGCGACTGATTGGTGTTCAATGGAATGTAAACCTCGGTGGAGTGGACAACCACCAACCGTAACTGCTTCCAAATATCCCGATTCTTGGCTTCTTCATGCCAAGCCCGCAGCAGACCAAAAAAATCACTGGCAATTTCAGGGTAGGCAAAGACACGATCGACTTCATCCAGCCCCAGGGTTAACGGCCCCGCGATCGCAGGCAACAGGTACTCTTCAAAATAAACCGTGCAATTGTACTTACTCCCAAAAATACCATCCCAATATTCATCCAGTCGATTGGGCAACTGTAAGCGTCTACACAGACTGGCACACAACCAGCGTAAAAATTTGTCCAGATCGCCAAAGACTCTGGCATCTGCCAGTTGCAAGCTGAGGGGCACACTGCGACAGCCCTGTTGGGCAGCTTGATGGAGAATGCGAGCCATGAGAGAGGTCTTGCCCATCTGGCGAGGAGCCTTAATACGGATGAGGGAGCCGGGCTGGACAATGGTTTCATAACAGCGGGCTTCAATGGGGGGACGCTCGATATAAAAGGCGGAGGCTAAGCTCATCTGCCCTTCCGGAAGTTCAGGCTCTGCCACTGGCAGGGGAGGCGCATCCGTCTTCGGGCGCACGGGGGGGGAACGGTCGGCAAGGTTCCGGTGGTCGTTGGTTCCTCTGGAGGGACGCTACTCCGGCGGTTCTCCATGAGCAAATCCAGCACTTCCTGCACCAGCGCCGCTGTGTCAGCGGGGGTGCGCCAGAATCGCTGCTGTACCCGATGCAGGTATCCCCGTAATTCATAGTTGAGGGGTACACTGAGGGGGAAATTGAGACGAATCGGCAAAATCATCGGCCCCCGATCGTCACGTTCTGCCTGGAGTCCCTTGACGGTGCGGACTTCCTCCAGCACCATTTCACTATTGGCCGACTGGGGTGACAGGAGTAGCAGAAAATAGTCACACTCCCGCAGGGCTGCATTGACGCGCTGTGCCCAGCCTGCCCCCAATTGCATACTCTGCCCAGAGATAAAAACGACATAGCCTGCGGCGGTGAAGGCATCGCCAAACTCCTGGGCTAAGCTCAACTCTGGCTCTAACTGCCGATGGCTAATAAAAATCTTGGCGGGGCGGTTGTCTGGGGCTAGATGACTCAGCACCAGAGGATGGTCAGGGGTGGGCAGCAGGGTCGGGGAGGTAGAAACAGGGTGAACGTGGGAAGGGAGCGTTGGCTCTGGCAGCTGTGGAGCCTCTGAGGATGGCAAGGCGGGAGCCGTCGGGGGGGKACTTGGGCATCAGCTCCCCGAGGGGAGTCCGCAACAGCTTACCAAACCGCCGCAATATACCAGGGGATTGGGTCAGTTGTTGTAGCGCCTGCAGCACCTCCGTAGCGGTCTGATAGCGCTCTTGAAAGTGATAGCGCACCATCTTGCTGAGAAGGGTCGTTAGGGCATCACTGGCGATCGCCTGTTTTTGCCAGTCAATTTCACCCTGACCATCTTGCCGGAACTGAGTTGGGTTCAGACCTGTCAGAGCTTGAACGCCGATCATGCCGAGGGCATAAATATCACTGTTGGGGCGGGGGCGTCCTTGGGATTGTTCAGCAGGCATATAGCCCGGAGTGCCGATCGCGATCGTACCCACCGTTGGCTGGCCGATGACGTGTCCCTGGGCATCTACTGACACCCGCACTTGTTTCACAGCGCCAAAATCAATTAAGACCAAGCGACCATCTAACTGTCGCCGAATCAGGTTATCAGGCTTAATATCCCGATGAATGACTCCCTGCTGATGGACAAATTCCAGAATTTCTAAAACTTCTTGCAACAGATGTACAACCGGAGCCTCTGCCCAGCAGTGGCCCGCTGGCAGTTCTGCCCGCAGCAGCCGACCTTCAATAAATTCCTGGACAAGGTAGAACTCCTGCTCCTCCTCAAAATAGGCCAGGAGTCGGGGAATCTGATCGTGACTACCCAACTTTTCCAGGGTTGCAGCTTCTTTCTTGAACAGACTGCGGGCGATCGGTAAAAAGTCGGGTTCGTGAATGGCGGGTTTCAGGTGTTTGACCACACACTTGGGGGTGTCGGGTCGATGGGTATCTTCCGCCAGGTAGGTCTGGCCGAAACTGCCCGCACCCAAAACGCGCAGAACCCGGTAGCGGCCGCCGAGTAATTGGCCTAACATGATCGCACTCCCCTGATTGCTGCATGATCAAACATGAAGGTCGCGAGATTCTCCAGTATGCCTTGGGATGGGTGAGGGCTGCTGCCACCCCCTGAATTATCCTCATCCCAGAGGCATCTGCCATGAACCGGGTGGGCGATTTTCTCACTGACCCAGCAGATTTGCCCCCAACTCACCCAATGTAAAATTGAGCTAAGATGGGAGGCGATCGCCCTCAACCTGCCGCTGTCAACTGTTCTGGCTCCCTGCCCCTATGTCTAAGTCCCTGACCCCACCCCCTGTCACGCGGCCTCTCCCCCCATCTGGGATGCGTCGTTTCGGCAAGGAGTGCTGGACTGGCTGGCCGCTAATGTCCCTGCGTCCCGACTCAATCATATTCTGCGTGTGGAAGCGATGGCGGTGGAACTGGCAGTCCAGCACGGGTTAAATGTAGATCAAGCAGCCCAATCAGGACTGATGCACGACTTGGCAAAATACTTTAAACCAGAGCGGCTCTTAAAAATGGCTCGCTCAGCTGACATAGAATTAGACCCGATCCTGGTAGATAACCCGCATTTGCTCCATGCTGACATCAGCGCCATTGTGGCCCAAAACGAGTTTGGGGTGGTTGATGAGGCCGTTTTACAGGCCATTCGCCACCATACCCTGGGGCAACCCGAGATGCCACCGCTCAGTTGTGTGGTCTATCTCGCCGATAGTCTAGAACCAGGGCGGGGGGATAACCCTGCGTTGCAGTCGTTACGTCAGATCAGTCGAGAGAATCTTTATCAGGGGGTCTGGTTAACGGCAGAAGCATCCATGGAACTCCTCTTTGGCAGGCGCTGCTTGATTCATCCTCGGACCATTGCCACCCGTAACTGGGCAATGCAGGTGACTGGCAAAACTCCGACTGTTGCAGTCAAAGCAGAAAACCAGCGATGATAGAGGATCTAAGTGCCGCAATTCGCCCTAATTTGGTGAGTATTTCGAATCCAGTCCGCAGTGATGACAGCCAAGGCTTGGCAGTGGCGATCGCCCAAGCGGCGGACGATCGTAAGGGCGGCAACATTCTAATCTTGCAGGTTATCGGCATTAGTTATCTAGCAGATTACTTTGTCCTGGTGACTGGATTTTCTCGGGCGCAGGTGCGGGCAATTGCCGCCGCCATCCAAGACAGGGCGCAGCAACAATGGCAGCGTTCCCCTCGGCGAACGGAAGGGCAGGCCGATGGCACCTGGATTCTCCAAGACTATGGAGATGTAATTGTCCATATCTTTCTGCCGCAGCAACGAGAATTTTATAATCTGGAAGCCTTTTGGGGACATGCAGAGCGAATTCCGTTTGCACCCACCCCTGGGAGCTAACAGCCATGGAATCACCAGTTGCCGTCTGTCCGGTGCCTCTGGAGCAACAACCGATCCAGGAGTACCAATGCCTGCGAGACTCTTGTTTTTTTCGCTGGGCGACCCTAGAGCTAACACCCTACTCCACCCGCATCCTGTGCCTCTGGAGCTGGAGCTGGTTGCTGACTGGACCCATCTCGGCAGGGAGTTTCTCCCCCAGGAAGCATTTGGCGCAATTTCTCCTCCTTGGGGCAGCGGGTTCCACCCTGTTGCTGATATTGGTGCTCCTGCGGTTATACCTAGGATGGCTTTATATCCGCAGTCGCCTGCTGAATCCCCTGGTCTTTTATGAAGAGTCCGGCTGGTACGATGGACAGCTCTGGTCTAAGCCCGCTGATGTGCTGGTGCGCGATCGCCTGATTGTCAGCTATGAGGTTCAGCCGAGTTTTACAGCGGCTCCATCGCACGTTTTATGACCTTAGCAGGGGCAGTCCTGGGTGGGCTGGGACTTTGGTACGGGCTGTAGCAGCCGCTGGAACCACCAGCATGATGGGGACAGCACTTGCCTTCACCACTTCAGGAGCAAGATAGAATAAATTCATCAAAAATCATCACAACCCTTAACAAGGGATGTGGGTAGATTGGGTTAACCGACAGAGCGACAACCGTTGTAAGCTCATTGGATGCTGAATTGATTGGATGGTGAGACGCCAGGAGTACGCATGGGTAAGGTGGTTGGCATTGACCTGGGGACGACCAACTCAGTTATTGCCGTCCTGGAGGGCGGAAAGCCAGTTGTCATTGCAAACTCAGAAGGGATGCGGACAACTCCCTCTGTCGTTGGCTTTAGTAAGGAGGAGGAGCGGTTGGTGGGGCAAATGGCCCGTCGGCAGGCTGTTCTGAATCCTCAAAATACTTTTTATGGTGTTAAGCGCTTTATTGGCCGTAGCTACGCCGAACTCTCACCGGACTCGAAACGGGTTGCCTATTCGGTGCGTCGCAATGAGGCAGGGAATGTCAAAGTCAAGTGTCCCCGGCTGAATCAGGAGTTTGCCCCGGAAGAACTCTCGGCAATGGTGCTACGGAAATTGGCGGATGAAGCCAGCCGCTACCTGGGACAGCCTGTGACCGGAGCGGTGATTACGGTTCCGGCTTACTTCAACGACTCCCAGCGGCAGGCAACCCGGGATGCCGGACGAATTGCCGGACTGGAGGTGAAGCGGATTCTCAATGAGCCAACGGCGGCAGCCCTAGCCTATGGACTCGATCGCAAAGATAATCAGACCATTCTGGTTTTTGACTTGGGCGGTGGCACCTTTGATGTCTCGATTTTAGAAGTTGGAGATGGGGTGTTTGAGGTCAAGGCCACCAGTGGCGATACCCAGTTAGGGGGCAACGATTTTGACCAAAAGATTGTGGATTTTTTGGCGACGGCGTTTCTAGAAACCGAGGGGGTGGATCTGCGCCGCGATCGCCAGGCTTTGCAGCGACTGATGGAAGCGGCCGAAAAGGCCAAAATCGAACTCTCAGGGGTGACGGTCACTGACATTAATTTGCCGTTTATTACCGCCACCGAGGATGGGCCTAAGCACCTGGAAACCCGGTTAACTCGCTCTCAATTTGAGGGCTTATGCAGTGATCTGATCAGTCGGCTGCGATCACCAGTCAAACGCGCCCTCTCCGATGCCAGTCTCAGTCCCAGTCAGATCGATGAAGTGGTCTTGGTGGGTGGCTCGACTCGCATTCCCATCGTGCAACAGCTGGTGCGGGGCTTGATTGACAAAGAACCCAATCAGAACGTGAATCCCGATGAAGTCGTGGCCGTGGGAGCCGCTATCCAGGCGGGTATCTTGGCTGGAGAGGTCAAGGATGTGCTGCTCCTCGATGTCACCCCCCTGTCCTTGGGGCTGGAAACCATTGGTGGGGTCATGAAGAAGCTGATACCCCGCAACACCACCATCCCCGTTCGCCGCTCCGATATCTTTTCCACAGCGGCAGATAATCAAACCCTAGTGGAAGTTCATGTTTTGCAGGGAGAACGGGAGATGGCGACGGATAATAAATCCCTGGGGCGGTTTAAGCTCACTGGGATTCCCCTCGCTCCCAGAGGTGTCCCCCAGGTTCAGGTTTCCTTTGACATTGATGCCAACGGCATCCTCCAAGTGACGGCTCTGGATCGCACCACCGGTCGAGAACAGAGCCTCACCATTCAGGGTGCCTCAACCCTCGGGGAAGGAGAAGTGCGGCAGATGATCCAGAATGCCGAAAAATTTGCCGAGATCGATCGACTGCAACGGGAGCGGATTGAGAAGCGCAACCGTGCCGATGCCCTGACCCATCAAGCGGAACGACAGTTGCGGGAAGCCACCCTGGATTTTGGTATGCAGTTTACCAGCAGCTATCGACGGCGGATTGAACCCCTGGTAGAGGATCTGCGGGATAGTATTACCCGGGATGATGATGCCGCTATGGATCGGGTACAGTCCTATCTTCAGGATGCCCTTTATGACCTGAGTCGGGAAGTTTCGCTCCGCTACAGTGAAGAAGAGGAGGACGATGACCTGTTCGGTTCCATCCGCCGGACGTTTTCCGGTGAGAAGCGCCGCACCTCCGAGGAAAGCTTCCCCAGCTATTCTGGAGACAACAGTCGCCGCGATGCCCGGAGAGCAGTCCCTGACTATCGCCCCAGCCCTAGTTCCAGTCTATCCCCGCGATCGCCTGGTTATGGTGTCAGTAAGAGTCGCCCCAGCAAACCGAAAGAAAGTTGGGATGAGGAGGATGACGACTGGTTCTAGGGGTTCGGATCGGTCTCACCATCGGATGTTCCAGGTTTGGCCAACCCAGGGGAGTTGCCGTTTATTGATTTAATCTACTTATATGCAGGACTTTCGGAACTATTACGAGATTCTGGGAGTTTCCAGAGATGCCACCGTTGAGGAAATTAAAAAGGCTTATCGACGGCTGGCTCGCCAGTTTCATCCCGACTTGAACCCAGGGGATCAAACCGCTGAGGAAAAGTTTAAGACCGTCGGCGAAGCCTATGAAGTCCTTTCAGATTTGGGCAAACGGGCGCAGTACGACCAATTCAGTCGTTATTGGAAACAGAAGGGGTTTCAAAGTGGCACGGCTCCTCGCAACGCCACTGCCTGGGGCGATGGTCAAGGACCACTCTCCGAGCATCGCGGCAGTGAGCGGGTGAAGGCGGAAGAGGTTGATTTCAGCCAGTTTCCTGACTTTAATACCTTTGTCGATCAACTCCTGAATCGCCGGGAAGGCAGTAGCCCTACCCCCCCGTTCCACCGATCGGGACTCCTATCGCCCCGGTACCACCAAAACCGCCTATACCGTGGCCCGCCCCACCCGTCGGGATGCGGAAGCCCGTCTGTCCTTACCCCTAGAAAAAGCCTACCAGGGAGGTCGAGAGCGAATTCGCTTAGAGGATGGGCGATCGCTGGAGGTGAATATGCCCCCTGGCATGGTGTCTGGTCAACGGATTCGCCTCAAGGGACAGGGGGTGAATGGGGGGGATTTATACTTAAAAATTGATGTTGCCCCCCACTCATTTTTCAAACTAGAAACCTGGGATATTCAATGTCAACTCCCGATTACCCCCAGTGAAGCAGTGTTAGGAGCTCAAGTTGAGGTACCCACCTTGGACGGGCTCGTGAAAATGACCATTCCCCCTGGTATTCGCTCTGGGCAACGGCTACGGTTGGCAAATAAAGGCTATCCCAATGAGGGCGAGGGTCAGAGATCGCCCTCCGAGCATCGCGGCGATCAAATTGTGGAATTGCAAATTGTCACCCCCCGGGAATTAGATCCCCAAGAGCGAGAACTTTACGAAAAACTCCGTCGCCTGGAAACCTTTAACCCACGTCTGGGGCTGCTGGGATAGGCATTACTGCTGGTTCAATGTCTGTCCAACGCTCCCATCGCTCCTTACCGCCCTATCCTGAATCACCATGAAACGTTTGATGAAGTCCCTCTTCTCCGTCTTGGCACTCTCTGGTTGTCTGCTCACTGGATTTACGGTCGCCTCCTTAGCGGAGGGACTCCCCGGTGTCACCCTCTTCGGGAATGTCCAACCGGAAAACCAATTGCCCTTCCGCCTGGACTTTGGTGGCGTCCCCAGTGTTTGGGATCGCTATCGTCTACGCATCCCCTCCAAAAAGGTCAAGCTGGCGATCGCCCAGATTGCCATTTCCTATCCCGACTACTACCAGGGAGAATTTGATCCCAAGGCTGTGGCTGTCGCCTTGACCTCTAATAGCAGTTCCTTTGGAGGCCCCAAAATTCTTAAACGCTTGCCAATCCAAGAAGTCAATTGGGATAAGGAAAATCGCATGTTGCTGATCTATCTCAAAGAACCAATTCCAGCCAGTAGCAATGTTGAAATTATTCTTTCTAATGTCCTGAATCCTTCTCCAGGAGGCATCTTTAACTTCAATTGCCAGATCCAAACCCCCGGAGACCTGCCCCTGCTCCGTTACATTGGCACCTGGATTTTGAACATTGGTTAGGATCTCAGTGATAAGATAGACAATCGTGGCATTTTAAGCCAATTCCTACTGATTTGGATGAGACGTCCTCCCTATGACCCAGCGCACTCTCGGCGGTACTAGCCGCAAACGTAAACGCACCTCTGGATTTCGTGCTCGGATGCGAACCAAGAATGGGCAGCGAGTTTTGAAAGCCCGTAGACGCAAAGGACGGCTGCGTCTAACAGTGGCTTAGCGTGGGACAACATGTCCCTGCCTCAAGCCCATCGACTGAGGCGGCGACAGGACTTCAGCGCCGTCTACCAAAACGGTCAGCGGTGGTCAGCCTCCCATCTTACCCTGCGAGCCTTACGCCAGACCGATAGCCATGCTGCCTCCGCCATTGGTGCTGCTAAGTTACCCACCCGGTTTGGCATCTCGGTCAGTCTCAAAGTCAGCAAGCTAGCCGTGGTCCGAAACCGGATTAAACGCTGGATTCGAGCTGTGCTTCGCCAGCTACTGCCAAAAACTCTCCCCCGGATGGCAACTGGTCATCGTGGTGCGACCCGAAGCAAAGGAGTGCGAATACCATGATTTTTTGCAAGAATTAGAGCAGTTATTGGTAACAGCTGAGGTGATCGATGGGCATTCGAGAAGATGTGTATTTTGAAGGCGGCCCTCACATTGGTGATTTAATTCTCAATGTACTGCTGGGATTTACCGTGATTTGTTTGCCATTAACGGTGGGAGCTGTTGTCCGTGCTCTGTGGTTGCGATATCGCATTACCAGCCGTCGCATCTCGGTGACCGGGGGGTGGATGGGTCGTGAGCGAACCGATATCATTTATTCAGAAATTAGCAAAATCGTCAAAGTACCGCGCGGTTTGGGTCTCTGGGGGGACATGGTGATCACCCTCAAGGATGGGAGTCGCTTAGAAATGAGAGCGGTTCCCAAGTTTCGAGATGTGTTTGAGTACATCAACACCAAATTGTCGCTCAAAGCTCAGAAAGCCAGTGGCTCTCTGGGATCCTAGTGCTGCGGACAGCAGTGATTCGATTAAAGTAGATTCAGCAAACGGCGCATAGGTTGACTTAGGACGCATGGACTTTGGTGTCGGTTTTCTCTCCAACAACGTAATGCTGCCAATCCTAGACTTTTTCTACGGGATTGTGCCCAGCTATGGTTTGGCAATTGTCGCGTTGACCCTGGTGATTCGGTTTGCCCTCTATCCTTTGAGTGCTGGTTCGATTCGCAGTATGCGGCGCATGAAAGTGGCTCAACCCGTGATGCAAAAGCGGGTGAAAGCCATTCAAGAACAGTACAAGAGTGATCCGGCAAGACAGCAAGAGGAAATGAGCAAGCTCTACAAAGAGTTTGGCAATCCCTTGGCAGGCTGTTTACCGCTTTTAGTGCAGATGCCCGTGCTCTTTGCCCTGTTCGCAACCCTGCGGGGGTCACCCTTTTCGGATATCAACTACAGTGTGAATCTGCAAATCCTTCCCCAGGAGCAGATCACCCAAGTCCAACCGCAGGCATTTACGACCGCTCCGCAAAATATCTATCTCTCCGATGGTGTCCATGCACCGGTGGTGGCGCTGTTACCGGGGGGCAATCGCCTCACAGTGGGGGAAACCACCAAGGTGGAATTTCAATCGGTGGAGGGTAAGTCCTTAAGTACCCTGCTGACGGAGTATCCAGAGACCCAGTTGCACCCCCACTGGCAGGTGACCAAGGGTCAGGAACTGCTCCAGGTGAATGAAGATGGCAGTTTAAAAGCGCTCCAGCCTGGGGAGGTCACCCTCCAAGGCACGATTCCTGGTTTAGCAGCGGATAAGGGGTTCCTATTTATTGAAGCCCTGGGTCGGGTGGGTGCCTATGAACCAGACGGGACTATTCACTGGGATGTACTGGCCATGGTGTTATTCTTTGGGGTGAGCCTGTACGTCAACCAAATCCTGGCAGGTCAGGGGCCCAGTGGTAATCCCCAGCAAGACACCGTCAATAAGATTACGCCGATTATTTTTTCGGGGATGTTTTTGTTTTTCCCCTTACCGGCTGGGGTGTTGATGTATATGGTGATCGCCAACATCTTCCAAACCCTTCAGACCTTCATTCTTTCCCGAGAGCCATTGCCCGAAAATCTACAAAAGATTGTGGATGAAGAAAGCCGCAAGCAAGAAAAAGCAGAGGCTGAACCTATACCCTTTGAGCCCAAACGCGCTAAGAAAAAGGCCTAAGAACAACGGATGGATGGAGAGTACGCCCAACGCGGTCAAAACTGGCTAGTGGAGTTACTGCGCCTCAGCGGTTTCTCCACCACCGTAGAGTCTGGAGAGTCAGTTACGTCTCTGGAAGCGGATAGTTGCTGGCTGACCATTGATCACAACCAACTCACTCCTGTCCAGATAGAGCGGTTGGTGGGGCCACAAGGGAGCACGATTGACGCGATCCAATATCTCGCCAATACGATTTTGAATTTGGGTAAACCGCCAACGGAGCAGCAGGCTTACACCATTGAGTTAGGAGGTTATCGCCTCCAGCGACACACGGAACTGCGCGCGATCGCAGAAACTGCTGCTGCCCAAGTGCGGGCCACGGGGGAAGACTTCGTCATTCCCTCCCTATCAGCGGCGGAACGTCGCTTGATCCACACTTACCTGAAGGACTTTGCAGACCTGCAAACCTACAGTCAGGGGCAGGAACCCCAGCGCTACCTAACCGTCCGCCGCCCACTCCCGGAGGCCTAAGCTCGATGGATGCGATCTTCATTCCCCAGTTGACCAAAGCGCCTGAGCGCACTGCATTGATGCAATTCCAAACCTGCTTCCCAGAACTGGAGACCTTAACCCCTGTCCAAGGGGAATTGCGGGTGACCCATCAGGTTAGCTATCTAGAAGTGGCAGTCCAGGCAACGGCGATCGTCACCCTCACCTGCGATCGCTGTCTCCAGCGCTATAACCATCGCCTCAGCCTGAAGACCTCAGAGCTGATCTGGCTGGAAGAGCCCCCGAATCCTGCCGAACTGCCCCTAGAGCGAGAAGTCGCTTCGGAAGATTTGGTGGAGAGCCTCTCACCCCAGGGCTGGTTCCATCCCATGGAGTGGCTATATCAGCAACTGTGTCTTGCCTTGCCCCTCCGCCAGTTGTGTGATCGCCAATGTCCGGGAATTCAACTCGCTGACTCCAACGCCGAGGCAGCGGTAGCCCCAGTTGACCGCCGTTGGGCCTCTCTGGAAGCACTGAAACGGCAGTTATCCAGTTAGATGCGGCACCGGAGGGAAAGCCGATGAGCTTTCGTGAACAACTGGATCTACTATTACGAGCGCGTTATCCGCTGCTGTACATTCCCACCCAAGAGGAAGAGCGGGTGGAGGCTGCGATCGCGGAGGCTGCGAGACGGCAGGGAAATCGAGCTGTTTATACCTGGGACTTTGTTGAAGGCTTTCAGGGGAATCCTAATGATCAAGGCTGTGGTCGGCGCAACCCTCTACAAGCATTGGAATTTGGGGAAAAACTTCCCCCGGATGCCCCCGCCATCTTGATTCTGCGAGACTTTCACCGCTTTCTTGAGGATGTGGCGGTGGCGCGTAAATTACGGAACCTAGGGCGGGCGTTCAAATCCCAACCCAAAAATCTGATTTTGCTGGCTCCCCACCTTGCCATTCCCGATGACCTCACCGAGGTCTTGACCGTTGTTGAGTTCCCCCTGCCCCAAACCACGGAGATTCGGCAGGAATTGGAACGGTTACTCGCTGGCATGGGGCAACGACTCGACGGCCGGGTGCTGGATGAGCTGGTGCGTTCCTGTCAGGGGCTGTCAATGGAACGGATTCGACGAGTCTTGGCACGGGCGATCGCCCTCCATGGGGAACTGCGGGCGGATGATGTGGATCTGGTGCTGGAAGAAAAACGCCAGACGATCCGCCAGACCCAAATTCTTGACTTTTATCCTACTCGGGCAGAGATCACCGATATTGGCGGGTTAGATAACCTCAAGGAATGGCTGCTGCGCCGGGGGGGGGTCATTTTCTGAACGGGCACGGCAGTATGGCTTGCCCCATCCCCGAGGATTATTGCTGGTGGGGATTCAGGGGACGGGTAAATCCCTGACGGCCAAGGCGATCGCCCATCACTGGCATTTGCCCTTACTGCGCTTGGATGTGGGACGGTTATTTGCAGGACTAGTGGGGGAGTCAGAATCCCGTACCCGGCAAATGATTCAATTGGCGGAGGCGCTAGCCCCCTGTGTGCTCTGGATTGATGAGATTGATAAAGCCTTTTCGGGCTTTGAGGGTCGAGGGGATAGTGGCACCACTGGTCGGGTGTTTGGCACCTTTGTTACCTGGATGGCGGAAAAAACTTCCCCCGTGTTCGTGGTTGCTACGGCAAATAATATTCAAGCCTTGCCGCCAGAAATGCTGCGGAAGGGACGGTTCGATGAAATTTTCTTTGTTGGCTTACCCAGCCAAGAAGAGCGACGAGAGATCTTCTCGGTGCATCTGGCGCGTCTACGTCCCCATAATGTCCAAACCTACGATCTGGAGCGATTGGCCTACGAGACTCCTGATTTTTCCGGGGCTGAAATTGAACAGACCCTGATCGAGGCGATGCACCTAGGCTTCAGCCACAGCCGTGACTTCACCACTGATGATATTTTGGCAGCAGCCAGCCAGATGGTACCCCTGGCTCGCACCGCCCAGGAACAAATCCAACAGTTGCAAGCCTGGGCCGCTGCGGGGAAGGCACGACTGGCCTCCCGCTCCCTTAGTCTGAATACCCGTCTTCCCCGTTCCCACTAAAGCTTGATATCTCAAAATCTGCACCAGCCCAAACAGATGCAACATCGCGGGATGGAGAAACACTGCAATTTGATATCGTCTAGATCCCGACTGCCAACCCAAATCAATGCCCAGAAACATCATGGACTAGCGGGCGAGTTGATTGGCTCGTTGCGCCAGCTCCAGATCCTTCTGGGTAATGCCCCCGGCATCATGGGTGGTCAGATCAATAGTCACCCGGTTGTAAACATTGAACCACTCCGGGTGGTGTCCCATGGCTTCAGCCACTAAGGCCAGACTGGACATAAAGCCAAAGGCTTCTATAAAAGACGGGAATTGAAACTGGCGGTGGAGTTTGCCGTTCTCAAGGCTCCAACCGTTGAGATCACGCAGCGCAGCATTGACTTCATCGGCAGACAATCGGGTGGGTGCACTCATGGGAGACCTCTGAACAAGGGTGGACTGAACTGGGGCAATGGCAGTCATCGCGGCAACAGGTTGGTGAGTCTGGATCACTATCGTGGAGAGCACCAGAAGCACAACAACTGCAAAGGTCATCAGCCAGACCGCTCCTCGGTCACCAGATCGGCCTTGAGCGATAGCCCAAAGATGGCGAAAGAGTTGAAGAGGGTGCATGGCGGGGAACTCCCTGGAAGTGAAGGCTTGAACTCCCTAAGACTCTAGTACTCTGTCAACCTCTAGTGGGTAGATCAAGATTTTATGGGGGTTATTTTTTGAGAGTTTTCACCCCCTTAAAAAATTCTTGACAGACCACTAGGCTGCTGACAGGAAATGCTTACTTCGTAGCATAGAGGTTTCCTCAAGCGATCGCGGCACCGAGATGGGTTTAGGAGGGCTGGCAGGGTACTCAGAGTGGCAACCCATCCTGCTCTGGCGCATATATTAACCATACCAAAAGCCACCCTAGAACGGCGAGGCTTGTATCCCATTTTTTCGGTCAGGCAGCTTAGAATATTCTCAAACTGTCATAGGACAAGTTTGGGAGGCTGCCTGACACATCATCGCCCAAAGCTTTGTGGCTATGGCTTTCACAGCCGTGGTCAATCAGTGGTCAGGCTCTCTGGAGTTGTATCCTATGGTTTTTTTTACGTGTGCGTCCCCCCTGGCAGTTATCAACCTCTCAAGTGACACCAGAAGCGGTATTTTGGGGTCGTCGTCGCTTGTTACAGGGGTTAATGGGTGCTAGCATGGTGCCCCTGAGTGCTTGTCACCAATCTCCCACCGCCATCAAAACCGCACCCAATCCCCAGCCCTTACCCCTCTCAGCCCCCCGCAACCCGGCGTTTACCTCCGTAGATCCGAGCCGCCCCATTACCAATGAAATCCTAGCCGCTCACTACAACAATTTCTATGAATTTGGTCGCACCAAATCGATCTGGCAGGCAGCCCAGGCACTCCCCTCTGACCCATGGCAAGTAGAGGTGAGCGGTCTGGTGAAGCATCCCCGTACCTACGACCTGGATGACCTCTACAAAGCCTTTCCCCTAGAGGAACGAATTTATCGCTTTCGCTGCGTGGAAGCTTGGGCCATGGTAGTGCCCTGGATTGGGTTTCCGATGAGATCGCTGTTGACTGCGGTGGAACCCCTGCCAACGGCGAAGTTTGTTCGCTTTACCTCTTTTTATGACCCCAAAATCACCCTGGGTCCGAGTTGGCTGTTTGGAGAGGTCCCCTGGCCCTATCGCGAAGGATTAACCATCGCTGAGATGGCCAACGAGCTGGCCTTCTTTGCCGTGGGGATTTATGGCCATCGGCTGCCGAAACAGCATGGAGCACCTCTGCGCATGGTTACTCCCTGGAAGTATGGCTTTAAGGGAGCCAAGTCCCTTGTCAAAATTGAATTTGTTGACCGTCAGCCCGCCACCTTCTGGAATACCCTCGTCCCAGAGGAATATGGCTTTGAGGCCAATGTGAACCCGAGTCAGCCCCATCCTCGCTGGTCTCAAGCCACTGAGCGGTTGATTGGCCCCGGTGAGAAGTTTACCTGGGAGCAACGCCCGACCCTCCCCTACAACGGTTATGGCGAGTATGTTGCATCTCTGTACAGGTGAAGTATCGATAATGCCTAGCAAGGGTCAGGGAAACTAAGAATTTTCCAGCCTTCCAGGGGAGGAGAAAGTCTAAACTAGGGAGATGGATCGCTGCCCCTGTTAAGCCCTATGCTGCCATTTCTCCGCTCAGACCTCACCCACTTTTCAGCCTATACTCCCCATCCAGGGGGTGACGGAGGTCATCCAGGGGCGATCATGATCTATGATCGGTTGGATACCAACGAGAGTCCCTATAATTTCCCCGCCGCACTTCAGCAGCAACTCGCCGACATCTACCAGCAGCAATTGGAGAATCATCGCTATCCCGATGGCGGGCATCGTGCTCTCAAGCAGGCAATCGCCGAGTATGTGAATGAATCTGCTGCCATCCCGGACATTACATCAGCCCATATTTCCGTGGGTAATGGCTCCGATGAACTGATTCGTTCCCTGTTGATTGCCACCTGTCTCGGAGGGGAGGGTTCGATTCTTGTAGCTGATCCGACCTTTTCCATGTACGCCATACTGGCGCAAACCTTGGGCATCCCCGTGATTACGGTGGGGCGCTCCCCAGACAACTTTGAACTAGATCTGGCCTCAGCCAATGCTGCCCTTCAAGATGATCCGATGCTGCGAGTGGTGTTTGTCGTCCACCCTAACTCTCCCACTGGCAATGCCCTGACCGCTGCTGAATGGGCCTGGTTGCGATCGCTGCCGCGTCATATTTTAGTCGTGATTGACGAGGCTTACTTTGAATTCAGCCAACTCACCGGGGTGCGGGAACTCTTGCAACACCCCAACTGGGTGATTCTCCGCACCTTTTCTAAGGCATTTCGGCTGGCGGCTCACCGCGTCGGCTACGCGATCGCCGATTCAGAACTGGTGACGGTGCTAGAAAAAGTCCGCCTGCCCTACAACCTCCCCAGGTTTTTCCCAAGCGGCAGCCCTGTTAGCCCTCACCCACCGCCAGGAATTCCTGGCCACAATTCCCGAAACCCTGAGGGAACGATCTCAGCTCATTCACCGCTTGAGCCAGCATCCTACCCTCCAGGTCTGGCCCAGTGCAGCCAATTTTGTCTATCTGCAACTCCACCAGGGACAACCTTCTCTGGCTTGGCTGTGTCAGCAACTCAAAGCCGAGGGTACCTTGGTGCGTCATACTGGCGGTGGCTTGCGGATTACCATTGGCAGTCCCGTAGAAAATCGCCGCACCTGCGATCGCCTGAGTAAAATTCTGGAGCCTATGCCCTCCCCTGCCGCATGACAGACCCCTAGCTGGCAATTCTCAGCCCATCGCGACTGTGCAGAGACTCCGCTCCCCGTCGCAGTGCCGTGATCGTGTCTGGAAATACCCCCACCAGTAGGGCAACCGCAGCATCAGGCAGTTGGGTAATAGTATCGGCATCGAAATAATTTTCTAACTGATTCAAAATCATGTGAGCTCGCTGGAGCGGTGCTGGATCGCCGGTAAACTGTTGAGTCAAGCGAATCCATTGCCGTCGAATTAGGTAGGCTTTTTGGCGCTCATCATAGGACTCTGGAGACACCAATGACAAATCGCCCACGGGGATGATCCACTGACAATCTAGATCGAAGATCCCACCCACGACTGCTCCCGGCCCTGCGAACTCTGCGTAATAGGGCTTACCAAGAATTAAACCATTGCGACGACGACTACTGACGGTCAAGAGATGACCGTTCTGAAGATGTTCCAGGATCTGATCCGCTTGCGGGAACTTTGCAATGTCCTGATTCAGGATGTCAGTTTTCACTACCCAACCCCAACTGACGGAGAGATCAGCTTCACAAACAGCCGCTCGATAACGCTGACGATGTTGGCTATTCATTTCAGTGTAGTTCTCAATTTTGACCCATGGCACGGCATTCATGACATTGCCCTCCATAGGAAGTGATTCCACAATTGGCGATTATATGCTGACAAATTGATGGGAGAAAAATTGCCATAGCATCAACATAGCAACTGCGCCAAGGTGGGTTCAACCGTGATTTACTGGTCATATTCTAGAATGCCCCTCCTGGATAAAACGGAGATTCAGGGCCTCTTTGTTTAAAATTTCAATGAAGTCTTGATGAAGAGCCTCCCCAGTAGCGGGTTAATCCGACTGTATTGTCTGCTAACAGGATGGCAGTTCCAGAACACCAGGGAATGTCGCTGCGCCGTTCAGGGGTTTGTGTAATAACAAGCGTCGAGGTTGCCGCCACAACCGGACACCCCAGTAACCATCCACCTGCTGCAATTGGTAGCCCATTTGCTCGTACAGTCTGCGAGCTGGATAGTTATTCTCCAAAACATGGAGGTAGAGATCTTGAAATTCCCAAGCCAGGACAATGCCTTCACAGGCCAGCAACAGCTGTTTGGCAATTCCCCGCCCCCGGAAAGCAGCATCCACTGCCAAATTCGATAGATAGGGAACGGCAGGGCGAATCTGCCAAGGAGGGGCAAGGGAGCGCACTCCCAACTCAACGGTGCCCATCAGAGGCATGGGGAGAGTCGAAGAGGATGGGTCTAAATCCAGGGCAATCAAACAGATGTCATAGGGGGAAGCATGGCGCAGGCGATGGCGCAGGTCTTCATAGATGCCAGCCCGCAGCAGTGCATAGAACCAGGACAGGGAACGGAGCGTTGGATGAAAACTATCCGTGAGGATGGTAGCTAACCCCTGGAGATGCTGAGGTTGGGCCGCAGAGATTTGTAAGGGAGGCTGGATTGACGTTAAAACCCTTGCTGGTAGGAGTCCAGGAGATGTAGAGAGCGGGAACTGGGGCGACATCACGACCCATCCCGAAACAGGTCTTGCAGGGATTGCTGTTGTTGCCGCCGGGAGATCTGGCGGTATTTTTTCGGAGCTAATTTCGGCTCATATCGAGATTGTCCGGCATGCTTGCTCTTCAGTTTGACATTGGATTCAATCTTTGCCTCATGCTGCAACAGCGGTTGTTGTAACGCCGCTAGGAAGTAAAGATAGTGCTGATAGCGCTCCCAATCTCCCCGAACTGCACAATTGGGTTCATCCCGATGGAAGCAATTGTTAAACTGACAGGCAGAAAGACGTTGCTGGATTTCCGGAAAATGGGTGCCCAGATCCGTTGGCGTACAGGTCAAATCTGGCTGATTAAAGCCCGGTGTATCTGCAACTAAGCCGCCTCCAGGCATTTCTAGGAGCTGCACATGGCGGGTGGTGTGCCGTCCTCGACTCAATTTGCCGGAGATTTGTCCAACCCGTAATTGGGCGTTCGGAATCAACCGATTGATCAGACTCGATTTGCCCACACCCGATGGCCCACAGACAACGGTAATCCGCTGACTGAGAGCAGTCTGAAGTTGATTTAATCCCTCGCCCGTACAGGTACTGAGCAACAGAGACGGGTAGCCCCACCCTTCGAGGCGAGTTTGCCACTGTTGTTGCTGCTCTGGGGAGATCAAGTCACTTTTGCTGAGACAGAGACACACATCAATGCCCGTTGACTCTGCTTTCACCAAAAACCGACTTAACTGGTAAGGCTCCAGGGAGGGTTCTGCTAAGGCAAATACTAAGAGAATTTGATTGACATTGGCAATGGGAGGTCGATCCAGGGAGGTATGGCGCGGCAGCACCTCGGCGATCGCCCCCCGTCCCCCCGACCAATCGGGTTCTTCGATCCGGACTCGATCCCCCACCATCACATGTTGACCAATTTTTTTCAGCCGGGCACGCCGGGTACACAGCAGTTGGGCCGCTTCTCCAGCAGGAGCAATGTCATTGCTTCCAGCTCCTGATCCTGGCTCTAGCTGCACCTGATAGTAGTTGGCCTGAACCGAGACAACGCGTCCCAGTAGAGGCGGTTCATCATGCTTGGAGGAGTGGGCAGGGCTGTCCAAAACCATAGGTGGTTAGGTGGGTCTCCGCACCAAGAGGGCAAAAAAAGTCGGTGCGATCCTGAATCTGTTCCACCTGATAGCCCTCCATTCTCAAGCTGTCAGGAACCTGCTCAATCGGTTCTCCTGCATCAAGCCAGACTTCCAGTAACGTCCCTAAGGGAAGTTGTTCCAAGGTCAGTTTGGTGCGGACAAAGGTTAATCGGGCAGGGAGTTACCCCGCAGATCCAGAGCGGCAGTGGGCAGGTGGCCCGGGGTTGTGGTGGTGGGCGAATCCGTCATCCTCGAAAGAGTCCTCCGAGAAATCCTTCCAGTCCCCCTTTACCCGTGCGATCGCCCCGTATCTTTGCTAGGTTTTTCCAGGAGTTCTCGTTCTTCCGGTGTAATCCGTGTGGGAATTTCCACCAAGATGGTGAGCAGATGATCGCCCCGGCTCACCGGATTGCCTAATCGGGGCACTCCATGATCTTCCAAGGTCAGAATCGTGTTGGGTTGGGTACCGGGTGGAATGGTCATCTCTACGGGACCATCCACAGTGTTCACGGACAGACGACACCCCAAAATCGCTTGCAGGTAGCTGACCTCAATCTCTGATAAGACATTGGTGCCATCCCGCCGGAATTCTGGATCGTCATTCACAAACAGGTAGACATACAAGTCACCTGGCGGCCCCCCCCGTTGTCCTGCATCTCCCTCTCCAGAGATCCGCAGCCGGGTACCATTATCAACGCCCGCTGGAATCGTAATCTTGAGTTTTTTGGTTTCCTGCTTTTGTCCCCGACCCCCACAAACCTCACAACGATCTTCGATCACCTGACCGGAGCCGTTGCACATCGGGCAAACGGATACCTGGGTAAAACTGCCAAAGGGTGTACGGGTAGCTCGCCGCACCTGACCGGAGCCGCTACAGGTGGAGCAGACCCGTGGCTGGGTTCCTGGCTTTGCCCCCGACCCGCGACAGGTGCCGCAGTTCTCCATGTGGTTAATGCGAATTTCCTTTTCGCCCCCAAAGACAGCCTCCCGGAATTCCAACCTTAGATCTAGCCGCAGGTCATCCCCCCGCAGCGGGCCATCTCGCCGTCGGCCTTGACCAGAGGGGCCACCCGAAAAGCCACTGAAGAAGCTTTCAAAAATATCTGCGAAGCCCCCCAAGTCGCCAAAGTCCTGGTACCCAGCTGCCCCTGCACCCGAGGCAACGCCTGCTTCTCCAAAGCGGTCATAACGAGCCCGTAATTCTGGCTCCGATAGCACTTCATAGGCGCGATTGATTTCTTTAAACCGCTCCTCCGCACCGGCCTCTTTATTGACATCCGGATGATATTTTCGAGCTGACCGTCGGTAAGCTCGCTTGATTTCTTCTTTATCAGCGTCACGAGCAACGCCCAAAATTTCGTAGTAGTCACGAGCCATAGAGCAGAGATAGGTGACTGATAGGGTTAAGTTCAGAGAAGACGAGAATCGTGAGAGTGTTCAGCGATAGCCGGTAGGTTCAAGGATCTCCCGCAGAAGACTCACAACTTGGATATCTGGGTTCAATCAATGGCCTCATAGTCTGCCGTTACCGTGTCATCTTCTGAATAGATCTGGGTTGCGGTGTCACTTCCAGGCGGAGCATAGCCACTCCCCGCAAAGTTAGCACCCTCTGGGTCTCCGTGTTGGTACATGGCAGCTCCGATAGCAAAGAGAATCTGTTGCAGGGACTCCAACCGTTGCTTCATGTCTTCAATTGTTGTGGTATTGCTGGCGATCGCAGCCCTGAGCTCAACTACCGCCTGCGCTGCTTGGGCCTTAAATTCTTGGCTGAGCAAACTCCCATGATCCCGCAGGGTTGATTCATAGTTATAGAATAAACTGTCTGCTTGGTTTTTGAGTTCCACCATCTGCTTGCGCTTACGGTCGGCTTCAGCATAGAGCACGGCCTCCTGCTGCATCCGGTGGACTTCCATATCGCTGAGACCACCCCGATTGGTAATTTGAATACTCTGCTCCCGCGCTGTGCCTTTGTCCCGTGCCGAGACCTTTAAAATGCCATTGGCATCAATATCAAAGGACACCTCAATTTGAGGTACACCTCGGGGAGCTGGCGGAATACCGGTCAGCTCAAACTTACCCAAGCTCTTATTATCCCGTGCCATGGCTCGCTCCCCCTGCAAGACATGGATCTCCACGGAAGTTTGCCCATCAGTGGCCGTGGAAAACACCTGGGAGCGACTGGTGGGAATGGTGGTGTTACGCTCAATAATTTTCGTAAAGACCTCTCCCAAGGTCTCAATCCCCAGGGAGAGTGGCGTCACATCCAGCAGCAATAAGTCCTTAACTTCTCCCCCAATCACCCCACCCTGAATCGCAGCCCCAAGGGCGACGGCCTCATCGGGGTTGACGGAACGATCGGGGGCTTTACCGCCAAAGAACTTGCGAATCGCATCTTGGACGGCGGGAATTCGCGTTGACCCCCCCACTAGGACAATGCGCTCCACTTGATGATGGTTGAGGCCACAGTCTTTTAGGGCGAGCTCCATGGGGGCGATGGTTGCCTCTACGAGATGGGCTACCAGTTCTTCAAACTTGGCCCGTGCCAATTCCATTTCCAGGTGCTTAGGGCCTGTCTCATCGGCGGTAATAAACGGCAGGTTAATTGAGGTGGTGACAGTTGAAGACAATTCAATTTTGGCTTTCTCTGCCGCCTCTCGCAGTCGTTGGATGGCCATTTTATCAACGGATAGATCCACCCCCTCTTGTTCACGGAAGCGATCAACCATCCAGCGAACAACACAATTGTCAAAATCATCTCCCCCCAGATGGTTATTTCCAGAGGTGGATTTGACCTCAAAGACCCCGTCCCCTAGTTGGAGGATCGAGACATCAAAGGTGCCACCGCCCAGATCAAAAACCATCACCCGCTGTTCTTGATCCTGCTTATCCAAACCATAGGAGAGGGCAGCGGCGGTGGGCTCGTTAATAATCCGCAGTACTTCCAGTCCCGCGATCGTCCCGGCATCCTTGGTTGCCTGACGCTGGGCATCGCTGAAATAGGCGGGTACCGTGATCACCGCCTGGGTCACTGCTTCACCCAGATAGTTCTCTGCATCTAGCTTTAACTTTTGCAGAATCATGGCCGAGACTTCCTGGGGCGTATAAACATGCCCTCGGATTTGGACATCGACCGTACTGTCGCGCCCACGCACACAGGTATAGGGAACCCGCGCCCGCTCCTCGTCCGTCTCATCCCAGCGACGACCAATAAACCGCTTGATGCTGTAGACCGTATTTTCAGCATTGGTGACGGCCTGACGCTTAGCCAGTTGCCCCACGAGGCGATCGCCAGCCTTCCCAAATCCCACCATACTAGGAGTGGTTCGTCCCCCCTCAGAGTTGGTGATCACCACAGGCTGACCGCCCTCTAGAACAGCAACACAACTATTGGTTGTGCCTAGGTCAATGCCGATAACTTTACCCATAGGAGGCGGCGGCGAAGGTGTGCAAAATCTTGGGGTCAGGAGTCATTTTCAAGGAAGAGTATTCCGCACTTTTTCGGCATTTTTAGCAACCCAATCCTAAATCTTTACTGAAAGTTTATCAATGCACCCCAGATCAGGCTTCATCTGAACGAGCATCCTAGACTCTGAGTCATGCCTTCGAGGCTATCACAGGCTTCCGAGTCATCGCAACTTCAATATTCGTCAGTACTGTCAATAGTTGTACTGGCGATAGTAGCGGATTGTACTAACGGCAGTAGCGGAACCCCTAGGCGATTAGGATGCTTCAGTTTCTACCCCGCTATCTTCGGGTTCTGGAGGGGCAGCTACTTTCACCAGCGCATGGCGTAAAACGCGCTCTCCCAATACATAACCCCTGACCAACTCTTCCATCACTGTTCCTTCTGGGTGCAGGCTGGTCGGCTCACGCATAACGGCCTCATGAAGCACCGGGTCAAATTCCTTACCTTCAGCACGCATCGGTGAAACCCCCACGCGTTTCAGGCAGTCCACCAAAAGCTTATAGACGCTCTGGTAACTTTTATGAATGTTCGATTCAACGTCTGTCTGGGGCTTGAGCTGAGCCCGAGCGCGCTCAAAATTATCGACCACGGGCAGAAGTTCTCCAATGGTGGAGCATTTAATCTGTAACTCCAGGTCTTCTTTCTCCTTTTGAGTGCGCTTCCGGAAGTTCTCAAAATCAGCGGCAATCCTCATATACTGGCCGCTGCGCTCCTCAAGTTGTGTCTTGAGGGTTGCGATCGTTTGCTCTAGCTCGGCTAGGGGTGCCGGGGAGTCTAGGACTGCCGCCTCTAGTTCCTGAACCTCTCCATCTGTTTCCCCTGGGACTGGGCTGACATCGGATGCATCCTGCCCCTCTTGAACGGTTGCCGCAACTGAAACGAAATCCTGGGATAACTCGGTTAAATCTGGAGCCTCAGCACTGAGATTTTGCGCTTCTCCTGGCTGCTTTTCTTCATCGATCATGGTTGACTAAACCCATTCTTTAAGGTTGCAGAGGTCGCTGACTGGACAGCGGCTGTGATGATTGCTATAGATAACACCAAACTAGCCCACAGAGATAGCTTGGATACGTTTCATGGTGAAACTCATTCCCTAGGGTATCCTGTTGTCAGCTTTTTGCTGAACCGTGTAATTTTGATTCAGACATTACCTATTGTAACGTTTGGCAACCTCTGGGTTAGACAATTTCTTCCCGTAGATCCTGTGGATTCTACGGAGATAATGCGGGAAAATTATGTTTTTTTGTGGCTCTAGGGGATTTTGGCAAGGTTACCGGGTGTCGCGATCGCGGATTTCCAGGTGATTCAACTCAAAAAATAATTTTTCAGCGAGTAGCTGCCAACTAGAAACCTGACGACAATCAGATTCAAGGCTAATATCGGGGAAAGCAGATGTCTGAGCCAGCAGTCTCAAGCGTCACTGCTATGCTATCAACAACTGAATTAGGTTGATCCTGGGGTGGGATTGTAACCCTACCCGGATTAGATGGCTGGTGAGACATCAAAACTCTCAGACCGGCACTTAGCTGGACAAATTTTCATCTCTTCTCTTTTAGCTTTAGCTTAGGTCTCGTTGAAACCATCTGTACCAATTTCAACCTTAAAATTTCAGTCATCTGAACCCAACCCATCTGAGAAAACTCTAAGTGGAGATCCTCTGTAACCCGCTATGACTAACTCCTCGTCCCCGCGACGCGCCCTCATAGTCCAGAATAAATTCTCTCCCTTTGGCAACAAACTGATCCAAACGGGTTATACCAACAGTGAGCAGATGCAGCGAGCCTTGGTAGAGAGCCGGAAGACTGGTAAGGCTCTACCAGAGGTGCTGGAATCGATTACGGGTCAACAGTTATCACCCGACTTGTTGCGGCAATACAAAAAACAACAACTCTTTGAGCTGAAGATCCTGTTTGGGGTTGAATCTCTTGACCCAGAAATTAATCAGTATCCCACCAGCCAGATCAGTCAGTTGATTGACACTTTGATCCCCATTGACACCTGCCGTCGCTATCGTCTCGTCCCCCTCGCCAAGAGTGAAACCGATCCCCCTTCCCTGCTGGTGGCAATGGTGGATCCTGACAACCTGGAGGCTCAGGATGAACTCAGTAACCGAATTTTGCGTCCCAATGGGTTGACCTTGCAGCGGGTGGTGGTCACCCAGGAAGATTACCAACGGTTGATCGCGAAGTATCTAGATGAACATGCGGAACGGCAGCAAAAGATAGATCCAAAAACTGCTAATGCCTCAAAGCAGTTTAGAGAAGTCAATGCCGAGGATCTAGAGATTGGGGATTTTGGGCAGTTAGATCTCAATGATTCTGACGGTGAAGATGATGCCGAAGCCGACCTCAACGCAGCTCTGGGAGAGGCTTCTACTGCTCCGATCATCGCAACGGTGAACAAAATCTTAGCAAAGGCTCTCACCGATGGTGTGTCGGATATTCATATTGAACCCCAGGAAGAGTACCTCCGGGTTCGTTTTCGCCGGGATGGTGTCCTTCAGGAACCCTTTTCCCCCCTGCCCAAGAAAATTATCCCGGCTCTGATTTCCCGTTTTAAGATTATCTCTGACCTAGACATTGCTGAACGCCGTCTGCCCCAAGATGGTCGGATTCGGCGGGTGTTTCAGGGACGGAAGGTGGACTTTCGCGTCAGTACCCTACCCAGCCGCTTTGGCGAGAAGGTGGTGCTGCGGATTTTGGACAACTCCTCCACCCAATTGGGCCTAGACAAGCTGATTAGTGATCCCAATACCTTGGGAATTGTCCGAGACATGGCATCCCGTCCCTTTGGATTGATTCTAGTCACGGGCCCCACTGGTTCTGGTAAATCGACCACCCTCTATTCAATTTTGGCAGAGCGGAATGATCCGGGGGTGAATATCAGTACCGCAGAAGATCCCATTGAATACGGTCTGCCGGGGATTACCCAGGTGCAGGTTCTCCGTGACAAGGGGGTGGACTTCGCGGCCATTCTCCGAGCCTTTCTGCGGCAAGATCCGGACGTGATTCTGGTGGGGGAAACCCGAGACAAGGAAACCGCCAAGACAGCGATTGAAGCGGCATTGACGGGACATTTGGTGTTGACCACCCTCCACACCAACGATGCTGCGGGAGCCATCCCCCGTCTGGATGAAATGGGGGTGGAACCCTTCATGGTTTCTGGGGCGCTGTTGGGGGTCGTTGCCCAACGATTGATGCGACGGGTATGCAGTGAATGTCGCATTGCCTACACACCCAGTCGCGAAGAACTAGCTCGATTTGGACTTGCAGTCTCTCAACCATCTGAAATCACATTCTATAAAGCCAATACCCTGATCGGCGAAGACTTGCAAGCCGCAAAAACGAATGAAAAACTATGTCCCAAGTGTAATGGCGGGGGGTATAAGGGACGCTGCGGGGTCTATGAGGTCATGCGAGTCACCGAGCCACTGCAACTGCTAATTAACCAGGGTGCCCCCAGTGAACGGATTAAGGAAACCGCCGTCGAGGAAGGTATGGTCACCCTCTTAGCCTATAGCCTCAACTTGGTGCGACAGGGACTCACCACCTTTGAAGAGGTGGAGCGTGTGACCTTTACAGATACGGGCTTGGCAGCTGAACTGAAGGCTAAGCGCAAGAGTTCACTGGATTGCCGCATCTGTGGTGCCGAGGTGATGCAAGAATGGCTAGATTGTTTCTATTGCGGGACACCACGGTTTCAAGATTGAGGCGATCGCAGTTCCCCAACCCGAAATAAACGGACGACAACGAAAAAATTGGAGAAGGCTGTATGTCAGAGCTAATGATTGAAGATCTGATGGAGGAGGTGATTGAGCGGGGTGGGTCTGACCTCCATGTTTCCGCTGGGTTACCCCCCTACATCCGCATCAGTGGGCACCTCACCCCAACGGAGCATCCACCGCTCTCTGCGGAGCAGTGCCAGCGACTCATCTTTAGTATGCTGAATAATACTCAGCGGAAAAATCTGGAACAGAATTGGGAGTTAGACTGTTCCTACGGGATTCGGGGTTTAGCTCGCTTCCGGGTCAACGTTTATAAAGATCGAGGCACCTACGCGGCCTGTCTCCGGGCTCTTAGTTCCAAGATTCCCACCATGGAAACCCTGGGATTATCAGATGTGGTACGGGAGATGTCTGAAAAACCTAGAGGTTTGGTGCTGGTCACTGGTCCTACAGGTTCGGGGAAATCCACCACCCTGGCTTCCATGATCAATAACATCAACTTGACTCGCGCGGAACATATTCTCACTGTTGAGGATCCGATTGAATTTGTCTATGAACCGATCAAGAGCCTGATTCACCAACGGCAAGTTGGGGAAGACACCAAAAGTTTTGCCAACGCCTTGAGGGCGGCACTGCGGGAAGATCCGGATGTGATCTTAGTCGGGGAAATGCGAGATTTGGAAACGATTGCCCTGGCGATCTCAGCGGCGGAAACCGGTCACCTAGTCTTTGGCACCCTGCACACCAGTTCTGCCTCCCAAACCGTGGATCGGATGGTGGATGTCTTCCCCCCGGAACAGCAGCAACAGATCCGAGTCCAGCTTTCCAACTCCTTGGTAGCTGTCTTCAGCCAAACCCTGGTATCGAAGCGAAACGTGAAACCCGGTGAGTTTGGCCGGGTGATGGCTCAAGAGACCATGATCGTCACCCCTGCGATCGCCAACTTGATGCGGGAAGGGAAAACCTCCCAGATTTACTCGGCCATCCAGACGGGCGGTAAATTGGGAATGCAGACTCTAGAAAAAGTTTTATCAGATCTTTACAAGGCTGGCACGATCTCCTTTGAATCTGCCATTTCTAAGACTTCCAAGCCCGATGAACTCCAACGGTTAATTGGCGATGCCCGGATACCCGGAAAACAGACAGGTGCCTATGTCACCCGTACCTAGGACTCCGTCAAGTTTGAGTGGATGGTTAAAGAGTTTGAAAGGGGGGTGTTTTTGAGCGTTTGCAACCCATCAAAAAAATCTGGACAGCCCCTAGTGTTCACCCATTTGAAAGGATGTGAAAAATGCCCACCTACGTTGCCCGTGTCCGAGACAGTCGAGGGAACGCCCGCACCCAAAAAATTGCTGCGGACTCTTTAGGGGAAGCCCGGACAGCCCTCCGCAGTCAGGGCTTATTTGTCCAAGATCTGAAAGCTTCCCAGGGCTTTGATCTGAGCAAAATTGACATGAAGACGATCGAGGCCGCGTTTACAAAGGTGACGGTAAAAGACAAGGCGATTTTTTCCCGTCAGTTTGCAGCCATGGTAAATGCGGGAGTTGCGATGGTCAGAAGTTTGGGGGTGCTATCGGAACAGTGCTCTAACCCTAAGATGAAGAAGGCTCTCCAAGGGATTAGTACAGATGTCCAAGAGGGTAGTAACCTGTCTGAGGCGATGCGGAAGCATCCGACCTGCTTCGACAATCTTTACGTCAGTATGATTCAGGCTGGCGAGGTGGGGGGGGTGTTGGATGAAGTCTTGGCTCGGTTGGCTAAATTGCTGGAAGATGTGGCTCGGTTGCAGAATCAGATCAAGTCGGCTCTGACCTATCCAGTGGTGGTGACGCTGCTGGCGGTGGGCATTTTTGTTGCCATGACGGTATTTGTGTTACCTACCTTTGAAGGCATCTTTAAGCAACTCAAGGTGGAGTTGCCAGAGTTTACCCAGTTTATGATGGCCATTAGTCGCTTCTTGCGCACTCCCCAGTATGTTGCCATTATCATTTTGCTCATGGGGGCGATCGCCTTTGGTTTCCAAACCTACTACCGCACCCGTGTGGGCCGGGAAACCATTGACCGCTTTTCCTTACAAATGCCACTCTTTGGCGAACTGATTCAAAAAACAGCAACCGCTCGTTTCTGCCGTACCTTTGGGGCATTGACCCGTTCTGGAGTTCCGATTCTCACGGCTCTGGAAATTGTGCGAGATACTGCGGGCAACCAGGTGATTGCCAATGCTGTAGACGAAGCCCGCAAGGAAATTCAGACCGGCGGCATGATCAGTATTGCTCTCCAGAAAGAAAAGGTGTTCCCTAATATGGCAATTCAAATGATCAGCATTGGGGAAGAAACCGGGGAGATTGACAAGATGCTGATGAAGGTAGCCGATTTTTATGAAAACGAAGTTGAAGAAACCGTAAAAGCCATGACCAGCATTATTGAACCGATCATGATTGTGGTCTTAGGGGGCATGGTGGGCTCAATTTTGCTGTCCATGTATCTGCCCATGTTTAAAGTCTTTGAAAAATTGGGCTAGGGATGAGGTGAACCCAATTCATGGCTGTACAACAGGCACACTATGAGACACTCCTGGCCGAGTATAGTAATTCACTGGCAGCGATCGCCCTGCTGAAACAATACCGCCCTTACTTAGAAATGATCCCGAGTATGCGGCGATCTGATGAGAGTGTGATCACTATTCCATTGCCGACAATTCGACTCCGGCAGCCCACCCAGACGGCGAACCAAGGCGGTGACTCCCCATCAGCTGCGGTTATCCAGGTAACCTCTCTGCCCTGCGATATCGCAATCTTGATGTGTGATCCGGAATGGAAGATTAAAACCGGGGTGGAGATTTTTGTGTTTATCCATCGCCCCCAGGAGGACTTTTCCGACTTCCTGGGACGGTGGCGACGCACCCAGGTGTTATTGAGTCATACCTACGAGTGGATGATGCCTCGGCGTTACCGGCACATCATCAGCGATGGGGCTAACGACATCCATCCACTATTTGTCGTCTTCCCTGAAACCGTGGAACGGATTCGACGAGGGCTGAAAGGTGCTTGTCTGCCCTTTGTCACCCAATCCCTGCAGCTTCAAGAATCTGAGCAAGCAGAATCCCGATCCTCTGAGGAATTGGGGGTGGATTGATTCGAGATTCTGCAACTGGGTTTAGCCTACGAATTGGGGCATGACTTCGGCGGAGGTAAACAGACCGTAAAGCCCTCGCTCATGAAGTTGCACCCCCGTCTTGAGGTAGCCAAAGGCAGGCCCACAGACATTGGCTGCCATACTGGTTTCATCTCCAAGGGTGAAGGTATGGGTAGAGATCCGACCTTCAAATGTGCGTCCGGTGACCTGGACATTGGTACTCAGGGGTTTCTGGGGATTCCGGGTATCGACGACCCCGCCAACGCTGACGCGATCGCGGGGACAAACCCCGGCCAACTCTAGCAAAATATCATCCGCGTGTTCCATGCCCTCAAGGGTCAATAGGCCATTGGTTTGATCCAGGAGGGCTGTGACTTCAGCATCACTCATCTGACTAGCTTGCTCCACTGTATAGCCAGGAAGGTGGGCAATATCTTCCCGAATCGTAGCCTGGTAGGCCTCCCAGTTGGCAATTCCGACCCCAAAGGTAATCTTGACTCGATGAATCTCAGCATAGCTCTGGGCAGCTAGGGCGGCGGCGGCGGTCAGCAAGCCGGGTGTTGCCCCACAACCGGTGAGATAGGTAATTCCAGCTGCTTGCAAATCAGACTGGAGGGATAGCAACTGCTCGACCGCACTCGTGCGTTTAATGGCATCGACCAGAACCCCTCGCCAGCCCGCCTGAATGAATTGTTGTGCCACGGAAACCATAAAGGTGTTGGGGAGATTGGGGAGGGCGAGAAAGTAGCCGACCACCCCCTGAGCCTGGGTAATCAACTCTGTGATACTTTGGCGGCTGAGCAACCCCCCCCGGTTCCAGATAGCCCAGGGTTCCCTGGGCTTGATAGGTGGTGATACACGTATCGGCATCCAACCCAGTTGCTGAAAAGGCGTACCCCTGTTGATCAGCGGCGGCTACCCACCGCATTTGTTGCTTGGTTGCTAGCACCCGAGCGGCGGCTTTTCCCAGACCGCCAAACCCTAAAACACCCACTGGAATTGGTGACTTGGCCAACGGAGTCGCGGCAGTGCGGTGATTGACTTGACTGGTGACTTGGTTTGTAGGCATAACCCTGCTCAATCGCAATACAGAATTTAATTATCAGGGAGGAGAGGTTCAACAGCTCCGGCTTGCCTCAGAAAATCATGAGCGGATCAAATTTTATCGCTATTGATCCGGCTTGACGGCAATTGCAAGTTGCGCGAAACTGTCAAGTAATAATCTAGCAGCTCACAAATTTCCATATTTATGTAACGTTTTGAGTTGTAATACCATAATTTTCGTAAGAATTGTGAGACATTAATCCACATCCAAATGAATATTTGAGCAAGCTCCCTAAGCGCCACCCCCAGAGTCCGTCGTTGTCAGATCTTGCGGGCTAAATATTGGCAGTAGCCACAATCATCTCTTTAACCATTTTTCATAGGCAAGCCTGGAAGCAAATGGAAACCCTAGAATTTGTAATTTACCCGGACGGGCGCGTACAGGAGAAGGTAACGGGTATCGCTGGCACTACCTGTGCAGACGTAACGGCGGCGCTGGAAGCACAGCTTGGGCAAGTTCTGAGAGTGGAGCCAACGTCTGAATATTATGCCCAGAGTGTCGCCGATGCCAATGCCGTGCAAACCCAGGTAACTTTCAGCGAGTGGTAGCTCTGGAAAGCCATTGATTTATCCCATCTCATTGATTGAAAAATACCATGTCACACTTTAGCCAAATTAAAACTCAAATTCGCGATCTCACTTCTTTACAAGCAGCGCTTTCCGACTTGGGAGTTGATTGGAAGCCGGGTCCCCAAGAAGTTCGGGGATATCGGGGACAAACCCAAGCAGCTGAAATTGCAATTGAGCAACGTAATGGCTATGATGTTGGCTTTTGCTGGAACGGTCACGGAATATGCCTTGGTTGCCGATCTCCAGTTCTGGCAACAGCCCTGGACCGTAGAGCGGTTCTTGAGTCAAGTCACTCAGCGCTACGCCTACCACACTGTGGTGAATACCACCACAGACCAAGGCTTTCAAATTACAGAGCAGCAAAAGGCTGAGGATGGTTCCATCCGCTTGGTGCTCCAGCGCTGGAGTGCCTGATGACGCACATCCCTTTAGTGTCTGACTCAACCAGCGTTCACCCTGTATCAAGGGCTGAAGTGCTGCGGACGGGGCTAGAACCCGAATTCGGGGGGGTGCTTCCGGAGCATCACAGACAGATCGGGGCTGGAACCCGAATTGGGAGGGTCACTCCGGCAAAAAGGGGTCTATGTGGATGAGATTACCTGTATTGGGTGTAAGCATTGCGCCCACGTTGCTCGTAACACCTTCTACATTGAGCCCGATTACGGCCGTTCCCGCGCTATCCGCCAAGATGGTGATGGGGAAGCATTGATTCAAGAAGCTATTGATACCTGTCCCGTGGACTGTATTCACTGGGTGACCTATGCCCAGCTCCAGCGGTTGGAGCAAGAGCGTCAGCACCAAGCGATCCCCGGTGCGGGGCTACCGATTGATGCCGCGGCCATCGCCCAAAAACGGTACCGGCAAAAAATCACCCCAATAAAGTCCTTGATCCCGTCATTAAAGGTTGACAGCTACCACCCATGGATCGAGCCGCTGCTGAGGATCAGGGACAAATCCGTTGTAAGGTGGCCGTGAAATCTGGGTAGGAAATGGCCGCTGCTTCAGCCCCCTGGATAATTGTGGTGCCTCTGGCATTGAGAGCCGCGATCGCCAAGCTCATGGCAACTCGATGATCCCGATCGCTGTCTACCTCAGTGCCGACTAAGGGAGTGCCACCCACAATTTCCAGTCCGTCAGGCAGTTCGGTCACCTGAGCCCCCAGGCGACTAAGTTGGGTTGCCATCACCGCAATGCGATCGCTTTCCTTCACCCGCAGTTCCGTAGCATCACGAATCACCGTTGTTCCTTGGGCAAAGACAGCGGCGACGGCCAGAATCGGAATTTCATCAATCAACCGCGGGATAATAGCGCCACTAATTTCACAACTTTGGAGGGGACTATGGCGGACTCGCAGGTCAGCGACGGGTTCCCCAGCTACTTCTCGCGGGTTTTCGAGTTGGATCTGGGCACCCATTTCCGCTAAAACATCAAGGATGCCCGTGCGGGTCGGATTCACCCCCACATTTTCAATCACTAGGTTTGAGCCAGGAACGATTGCCCCCGCCACTAACCAGAAAGCCGCCGAACTGATATCTCCAGGGACAATCACCGTCTGACCCTGCAACGCGGCTGGCCCAGTAACCGTGACGCTATGGGTTTCGGGATCAACCGTGAGATCGGCACCAAAGGCTCGTAGCATCCGTTCACTGTGATCCCGAGAGAGCGCAGGTTCTGTAATGGTGGTCTTTCCTTCTGTCATCAACCCTGCCAGTAAAATACAGGATTTGACTTGAGCTGAAGCAATGGGTGAGTAGTAATGGATGGGCTGAAGGGTCTGTCCTTGGATGGCGAGGGGGGCAAATCCCCCCATCCGGAACCAGAGATCGGCTCCCATCTGCTGCAAGGGTCGGATGACTCGTAACATCGGACGCGATCGCAGGGATGCATCTCCTGTCACCGTGAAAAATCGCCCCGAGTGGCTGGCCAACAGTCCCAGCATCAGCCGCAGGGTGGTTCCAGAGTTACCTGCAGATAGCATATCCGTCGGTTCTTGCAGATTTCCCAGGCCAATGCCCTTCACCGTTACCTCTTTGGCATTCAACGCTGAAATCTCCGCCCCTAAGGCGCGAAAACAGGCCGCTGTACTCCGGGGATCTTCGCCCAATAACAAGCCCTGGATCACCGTTGTGCCATTGGCGATCGCTCCTAGCATCAAGGCTCGATGGGAAATGGATTTATCACCGGGAACTCGAATCCGCCCCTGTAGAGCGATCCCAGCTTCGGGGGGACGGATGGTCAGTGTCTGGAAAGATTCAGCAGTCTGCAATACAACGGTGGCAGCAGGCATTGGGATAAACTGAATAGAAGTTGCCAAAGGCGATCCTACCCTTTTCTGCCCTGTATTGGCGTTAATCCGCAGTTGGTAGCAAGCCAACTTATAATTTGTGACTAGGCAGCCCCATTTCCTTCATGGTCTCTATGTTGACCCGTCATCCTAAGCCTGTCTCCCTTTCTCTGATGGCAACGGATCTTCCCGTTTGGTCTGTGCTGGAAACCTCAGCTACCCTTTATCAGCAGGCACCGGAACAGTTTCATTTGCTCTTAACAGAACCAGTTGTCCAGTGTCCAGCCACCCCTGAACCACCCTCTATCCTTCAGGCAGCGGCTACTCCACGACTGCTGTGGTTGGAAATTTCCCCCTATCGTTTGATTATGACCATGCAGGGAAATGGCGGTTTCAGCTATCGCCACTGGTGGGAGCAGGGGGTCTATGGCATCAGCCGTTATTGGCTTCAGGACAGCGCACCGACCGTTGCCGATCATTTACGATTGCGAAACTTTACCCGCAGTCTCTCCTTGACCGGGCGGTCTTTACCCGAACGTCTGCGCCTAGAGTATGAACTCTGGACTGCTAATTTGCAGTTGGGTCAGTATGTGCTGCATCTAGAAATTCAGCATTAATATCAGTAGCATCTGCGAGGTGAAATGCCTCATTGAGGGGTGGAGCGTCCTAAGACCTTCTTGACTTGGAACCAGGCATCCCGGAGCTTCCAAAACTTGCTGGTTTCCATGGCGTGAATTTCCTCGCGGGCAGTTTCTACTTGAGCCTGAGTGTGCCTCAGATGGGCTAAGGCATAGTGATACTGAGAATCAGCATGGTTGAGCCGTGCCTGGGTATCCTGCAATTGGGCTTGGATCTCTTGCAGCTGGGCTTGGGTTTGTTGCCACTGAGTTTGGGTTTGTTGCAATTGGGCTTGAGTTTGTTGCCAGTGAGTCCAATTATCCAGGGCTTGAGCCTGCGATCGCTGAACTTCTGCTTGGAAGTATCGTAATAGAGACCATCGATCCGACTCAGGTTGGACAATAGACGGAGTCGTGGCTCGGAGAGCCAGCAATTGGAAGTAGTCCTGAACCATCGCCGCCACAGAACGATGGGGGGTTTGCTCTAGGTGGTGAGTGACTTGCGCCAAAAGTTGCGGTTGTTGGGAGAGAGTGCGCAGCTTGGCTACCACAGCGGTGGGATCTGGGCTGACCCGAAATCCATTGATCCCCTCGTGAATTCGGTCGGTGAAACTGCCAAGATTGGTTGTTAGGGTGGGAATCCGGAGGATTGCCAGTTCGCTGAGGGTATAGGAAAAAGTCTCCGGGACAATGGATAAAATGAGGCCTAGATCGGGAGCGATCGCCCGCACCCACAGGGTAAGATCCGCATGGGCATAATCGGTCGCCACCAAGTGAATTCCAGGGATGTCGGCAAACTGCTGACCAGCCTCTCCGGCACCCAACAAAAAAACTCTCGGCAAACTCCAAGATCTCAGGATAGGCTGCCTTAAATAGATCTAGCCCCTTAGCGAGAGCAAGTCGTCCTGGGATTAAAATCTTGAATTTTTCGCTAGGGAAACAGTTAACCTCCGTCACTGGTGTTTGCCCGGTGAGGGCAGCACCGTGGGGAATCACCACAAAATCAGCTTGCTCTAAAGCTGGTTCCAGCCCTATCAGGTGCCGTTTTACCGATGCGGAGGGGGTCACCAAGGGGATGCGCCGCTGCAAAACCCGTTCCAGAAATTGTTGGCGAATCGGCATCCAGCCCAAGGCTGACACATCGCGAAAGGCAATGTTATTAGTATTTTCGCGGAAGCAAGCCTGAAGATGACTGAGGTGACAATCGGTACAAACCTGATTGAAATAAATATTGATCGCCGCACAGAAGGGGTAGTAGTCATGGCACACCACCAGGGTCGGCAGATCTAGATTCAGAATTTCCAGGGAATGCCCGATCAGGGAGGAAATCACAATCGCAGTGACTGAATACCGCCGCAGAATTTCTTCGATGACGTAGGTATATTCTGCATGGGTCACCACCGTGCCAAAAATTGGCACGCTCAGTTCCCACGTACACAGAGGCTGGCCAGTGGGCACCCCCTCATAGAGAGCCAATTGGGGGCTGGGAACTTTGGGTTTGCCGAGGGACTTTAAAACAAGGTGGGTATGGGTGGAATCATGACTGCCAAAGTCATTCAACCAGCGTTCAACGCCGCCCCCCCAGCCGTGGAGGACATGGAGGATCACAGGTTTTGACATCATCTGCATCTGCATCGGGGAGAAATTCTGTAACGCTAGCGTTGTGCGGATGGAGGGGGCTGAATGGCCAAAGAGTAAGGGATGGCCAGACCAATCCAGAATAGAAAGTTTAAGCGATAAGACATCAATAAGGCCAGATCTAGCCCCTGCATCAGTAAGAGCACTCCACTCACCGCTAGCAACCCCAGCCCGAGATGGGTAAGGCTGCGCTCGATTGAAGTTTCCCGCACCTGGGTAGGCTGGCAGAAGTAGCTTCCAGACTGGTAAAGTACATACCCCATAAACCCAACCATCAGGAACGTGAGGGGTAGCCCCACTTCTGCACCCAGCTGTAATAACAAATTGTGGGCATGGGCCATGTGCCACCCCACTCGGCGATAACATTCGCTAGAGAAGCGACCAATGCCAACGCCGATCAGGGGGTATTGTTCGATCAGCTGAGTGGCACAGGCATAGAAGGGGCGGCGTTCCTCAAAGGAGGACACCAGGGAACCGCTGAGGGAGAACAGTCTCGGGGGGAGGGCCAGGGCTAGCAAGGGACGGAGTGAACTCTGAGCTAAGAGAAACAGCCCCAGTCCCAAGGCAGACCCCAGAAGTAAGATCCGATTAATTTTCATCTGCCCCGCTATCCAGATGAACAGAAGTACCATCACCACAAAGCCCATCAACCCGTTTTGCGATCCAGACCAGAGTAACAGCCCCACGGAGCAGAACAGCCCCAGAACTACTAACCCGTTGTTCCAGGTCAGTGCGTACTTGGGCTGTGATGAACTGATCCATAAAGTCAGAGCCAGACCCGCACTAAAGATGCAGTAGCCTGCCAGAATATTGGGATTAAAAAAACCGGCGGAGGTACTCAGACCCGCTTCCACTGGGCCAATGTAGCCATCAATCAGGGCGGTGCTTTCCCCCAACCAGTGAAACCGACCGTACCAATGCCCATAGTTCTCACCAATAGCGAGCAGGAGTTGCTGTGGTGTGGTCAACATCACTGCGTAGCAAAAGCCTTTGATTTCAGACACCGTAAACGGACGCAGGCTGAGGCAAAAGAAAAACGGAAAAAATGGCAGATAGTCGCTCAAAGCGACCCCCCCCGGTTGAATGATCTCCGGTTGAACTTTTCGCAACCCCAAACCTATCATGATCACAGCGATCCAGAGCATTATCGCCCATTGCTCACGACCCCTGTGTTTCCAGGGAAATTTCCCAACGGTGATCAGGGCCGCGATCGCATAGCAGGTCATACAAACAACGGGACTAATTGATAGCACCAGTGTGCCAACCACAAGCCAATTCTGACGACTGAACAACTGTGTCGCCATCCAGGGTAACCACATCTAAAACGTTCCACTAGGTTTGATCAGGACGAAATTCCAACCTTGAGACTGGACACGAGGTTGGATCAGGGCATTGCAGTCAACGGAGGAAATGGAGGGGATCAACTAGTTTTCAGACATTGTTGGATGTCGCTGATCCTCCATAATCCTAGAGACTTATCTTTGAAAATGCCATTTTCTTCCGTGCAACCTTCGACCAGCATCCGTGCCGGTGCAGGTAAACCAAATGGCTCAATTTCAAGATTCAGAACTCTCCATTCTCCGGTGACGATATCATAATTATGATCCCGTTCCGGAAAGGTGGTGGTCAGGAGAAATTTGGAGTTGCTTTTACAAATATTCTTTAAGGCTCGATGGATGTCGGCGAACGAAAAGTGAACCAGGCAATCGCGACAGAATATTAGATCAACTTGAGGTAAATTATCTGTGAGCAAATCTGCCTGAATAAAGGTGATATTGTCTGTTTGTTTTTTCTGATTGATCTCAATTATTTGTTTAACAATATCTGCCCCAATATAGCGAATGCCCTCTAGCTGCAGCTTGCTCATCCAATAAAAATCACCACAGGGAATGTCGAGAATGGACGATATTCCCCAGTCCTGGAATAAAATTGGCATCTCTGCCAGAATCGTTTGGGTTTGATCCAATCCTGATCCGGTTCCCGAGAGGGAGTCTGCACCGCCCCAAGCATTGCGCCTGAAAATATCTGTGAAAATATCTTCTGTGGATTGATGCTGGTCACGGTAAGCTGTGGATGCCCTTCTGAGGGAGTGATAAATGGTGGAGGGTAAGAAGGGAACGATTTGAGCAAGAGATTTGAGCGGTTTTAACAATTAAATTTTGCCTCCTAACCTGCAAGGGCGCATCATCTGCTCTGAGGGCAATGTCAAGGTCATGACCCACGAAAATGATCCCGTCAGGGCAATTGAGAGCAATTGAGAGCAATTGAACTTACCGCTGGGGGCTAGGCATACCCCCCAGGGAACTGCCCCAACGCTAACAGCAAGTGGTTACAGACTGATTTTCTGCGGTTATAGACACGCCACTCGCACCCAGTACCTCGTCGCTGGGAATGCCGAGGACTGAACAGGGAAAGTTAGAGTCTAATGTTTGGACGAAAGGATGGGCAATGGAATCACAACCTAAGAAGAGGGCAGTGGCACCCGATGCAATCACTGCCGATCGCAATTCTTGAGCAACCGTTCCGACCCGCAGTTGGGCTTGAAACGAGCCCCCCCATTCTTCCGCCAGACAATGGGCTTGCCAGAGAAACTGGTCTGCTTGTTCCAAGTGTCGTAAGTGATCTGGATGGGGCGTCACCGATCCTTCCGGGATCACATAAACCACCTGCACCGTCACAGGCTTGCGGGTCACCAGCCGCGTTTGATGGGCAATCCACAGCGCTAAATCCAGCGCGGTTTGACTATTGGGGGACGCATTGTAACCCACGACTAAACTAATCGCAGCCGATGTGATCCAGGGAGCACCCCCAGGCATCGGTACCGACATCAGGATCATTTGTTTGGCTAGGCCACGACGCTCGAGGGCATCCTCTAAGCGCAGCAGCATGGATTTAATATTCATTACTTGGGCCTCTACTCATTTGAACCATGGGCAGGCAGGCTCACCCACTCTCCCACCCCAATAGGTTGGTGGAGTTTCCATACGACTTTTTCAGCCATGGTAGCTCCATCCATAGTTGATTAACTGTTGATACCGAATCTCCTCAGAGTCGAAGGCAGATACAGTAGACGCAACTGTATCTATATCAGCCAGGGACACCGATAGAAGCTGACGTAGAAAAACGTTGCCTCTTTCAGTCTCCTCCCAATGCCGACGGAGTTAGCTGACGGGCTAGGGCTGAGAGATGCCCTTCTCTGGATATCCTCGTAAGGACAAGAGATACGCCCCAAAACATTGGTTCCTCCGCTCCAGGTTTTACCTCACACCCAATTGCTTAAAACAGGTTTCCTGGATTAGGCTGACTTCACCTAAGGTATTTTCAGGAATTTAGCACTCCCGTGGGAATTAATCAAGATTAGGGTCGCTCCGGTTCCTCTGTGCCAGAGCAACCTAGGTAATCTCTAAGGCTACATCCACCTCTAGACTAACACCTGGCGGCAACTGAATCAGGCCATCTCCAGTATTCAAGGCGTTGCGAGGGGCACTCCAAGGCTCAAGGCAGTAAAAATCTTTGCCCTTCAACGTCCAAAAGACCAGGGTGGTGTAGTTGTCGTCGTAGGTGAGGGTCAACTTCCGCATCTGACTCCGATCAACCACGCTGGCAGTCTGGGCAGAAAGTTGGCGAAACCCCCAATCAATTTCCTCTAGGTCAAAGTCAAATTTTCCTGAGAAGGGTTGTCTAGTCTGGGTTGATTGTGCCTGATACTCCGTTGCTGGAATTTCAAATTGCAGTTGGGTCTTGTCAGGGGCGGCAAAATAAGGGTGTAACCCAGTTGAGAAGGGCATCGGATCAGGGCTGAGGTTGGTATAGCACTGCTGAATTAGCAACTGCTTGCCTTGGATCTGGTAGGTAAACAGGACTTCAAACTCAAAGGGGTAGACCGCCAGGGTTTGCGGGTTACTGGTGAGTTGTAGGGTCAGATGGGTCGATTGAGTGGCATCCAGAACGTCCCAGGGGAGATCGCGGGCAAAACCATGCTGCTTGAGGGTGTAGGTCTGTCCCTGATAGGTATAAGTATTGTTGGGAAGATTGCCACAGATGGGGAAAAGGATGGGAATGCCACCCCTTACGGAGAGGTCGGGTTGGGCAAAGCGGGCGTGATCAAGATACAGAATGTCTTGGCCACCAACTTGCCAGCGGGTAACGATGCCACCCCTTGCTGGTACGACCTCTAGACGTGCCTCAGCTGTCGGGTCTTCCAAAATATAAGTGGGATAGGGAGGTTGATGATCAATCTCAGCCACAGGTCGATCTCCTTGGAGTAGATTTGCGAGGGGGATGCTGGGCCTGTGCCCCAGCTTGGAGGAGGTGCTGCATCCCCAGCTTGGTATGGGGGGATTCTGCCGCTGCATAGAAAGCAGCGCTACGAGCGATCGCACGGATTTCTCCGCCACTGATCGGCCATTGTTCTGCCAGCACCCGCCAATCAATATTGGGGTCTAAGGGGGTGGGGGTGGGAATTGCCTGTTGCCATAACTGGAGTCGCGCCGCCAGATCTGGGATGGGAAATTCCAGTGTCTGGTAAACCTGCTGCCGCCACTGCCATTTAACCATCTGAATGTAACGGACGGACAAAAATGTCAGCCCCGATTGTAATTGCCGCTGACACCAGAAGTGCTGGAACTGAGCCGCTGACACTAGCGGTGTGCGTCCCAACCAGAACTGAGCGGACTTAATCAGTAGGAGTACGGGGGACTGGTGGAGAATTTCTTGGAGTAATTTCTCTTGGTCCGCTAGAGCCACCTGAGCCAGATCGACGATCGCGATCGGGAGCTGCAAGGTCTGGGCGATCGCCCGCACGGCTGTTGTTTTGCCGGTTCCTGCTGCACCACTGAGCACCACCATAACACCCTGGGGGACATCGCCTTGAAATCCCCAGACCCGATCCACCTGGGATTGCAGCTGGATGCGATCGCAAAGGGTTTGGAGATGTTGCATCAAGGCCGCTGGAAGCACTAAGCCAGTTTGCGCTAGCCCAGATTCCGGGGTGACTGGAGTCCCCCCCTGTCGGGTCACCGGGGGAGTGCCCAGTGGTTGCCAGAATCGCAGCAGCGGTGGTGGGGCGGGGGATGCCCCTTGTAATAGTTGCTCTAAGACGGTGGGATGGGGCGACTCTGCCAACAGATAGTTGACTAAGGAGTCTGACAGTTGCAGGGCGTAGCGGAGGAAGATGCCTTCCCCTTGGGATCGCGGCAGCAGTAAGTGATATTGCATTAGCAACGACGTTCCCGGTGTCAACCGCATGCGAGCGGCTTGCCACTCCCCATCATTGCGGCACAGCAATCGCAACACTAGGTCTACCGTAGGTAAGCTACTGCGGCCCTCGCTGATCCCCGATAGCTCACCCGTTGCCTGCCCCCCCGACTGTCCCCCGAATCATTGGTTTGCAAATAACTGTAGATTCGGCCATAGCGCTGGTTAATCTCCGGAGCCAAACAGAGCAACAGCAGATTTCTCTCAAAACAGCCAAGATGCAGGCGATCGCCCAAACAGGGAATTCCTAGAAAGATGCCCTGCTGAAGACTGGCGGCAATCCGTAGTTGCAGTTGCTGCTGATAACTGGGCAGGGAAGCAGCGGCGGCGGGGGGACGGGGCGATCGCCCACGGGGCATATCTCCTGGCCCATCATAGGCCGGTTCTTGATCGAGAGCCATCAAACCCTTCCACCAATGGCTGGTCACCCGATCGGCTTTAGACTGAGCCAACCGATCGATTTCTCGAGTATCGCGGCGCTGGCGAGCGACAGCCACCAGCAACAGGCGTTCTAACCCATGGAGTTCCGCCTTGAGATAGGCCCAGTTGCTAGCAAATGGCTCAATCTGTCCACTGTGCATAGGGTTAGCGTAGTATCCGCAGAAATTCTAAGGGCAATCCATCCGCATCCGCAATAAATGCTACTTCGTAGACCTGATCGCCAATCATTTGTTGGGTCGGCTCCAGTAAAACTCTCAAACCAGGAGCAGGGTGAGTTTCAGACGCGGCCAGAAATCGAGTTTGCAGGTGTGCTAACCAGGTGGGTAAATCAGGGGTTCGCCCCGTCAGATCAAAGGAGAGATGGTAGTACCCGGTATAGTGCTCATCAGCAAAGGCATCGGCAGCGGGGTGGGGGTGGGGAATTTGTATCAGTTCAATCCGTCCCCCCAACCCTTCCAACCAGCAGGCGAGGGTGTACCCGGTGGTAAATCGCTGCTGCACCTCAAAGCCCAGCAACTCATAGAAGGCGATCGCTCGATGGATATCAGCAGTCCGGATGGAAGCGTGGTGCATAGCAATGCCGCAGTCAGGGGGTAAAAACAGAGCAGACAGACACCTTGGCTGCAATCACTCAAACAAGCGGAAATAGGGATAGCGTACCGGAGCACCAGGCTCCTTCTCTAGGTCAAAATTCACCACTGCCCAACAGGGTTCCTCCGCCGGATCGGGACTAAACTCCACTGGCAATCCATAGAGTCGGGGGCAGGGGGCTTCAAGTTGACCCCGCCAAGGGGTACTGCGCTCGAGATAGGTACTAATTAAATCCTGATAGCGACGGGCAATAATCACGCGGGTAGCCCGGTATCCCTGGGTGTACAGCCGATCCAAGGCTTCGTGAATTTCAAAGCGAATGCCATCGGGGTGGTTGTGCTGCCGATACCACTCCTGGTTCCACTGCCGCCAGTGCCGCCCCGATTGCAAGTGAACCAACTCCCCCGTTTTGGGATTGGATTCAAAGGCACCATGACGCTGACATAGGTAGGTATCGGTTAAGGTCAGCGCTGGAATTGTCTGGCGACAGTGGGGACACTGAATTTCGGGACCAAAGACGGGATATTGCAAGCCTGGAGTGATCATGAAGTGTCCATCATTGGCTGGCTCTCGGTGCATCAGCGCTTGTGGCTTTATTATAGCTAGATGGACGCTGACCGGAATCAAGCCCCCTCAGCATTTTTACCCAATCCCAGCGCCACCTCCAATGCCTCTCCCTTCCCCCAGCCCGAATGCTTTGCCTTGGCCACCCCCCGATCTAACACTGGCTGCCTTTGTAGCACCGAACGCCATCGTCATCGGGACGGTTACCGTCGGTCAGGGGGTCAGTATTTGGTACGGTGCCGTGGTGCGCGCTGACGTGGACGCAATCTCCCTGGGTGATTACACCAATATTCAAGATGGGGCAATCCTCCACGTAGATCCGGGACATCCTACCCTCCTGGAAGACTTCGTCACGGTGGGACACCGGGCAGTTGTCCATGGAGCCTATGTCGAGCGCGGCAGCCTGATTGGGATTGGAGCCGTAATTTTGGATGGGGTTCGCATTGGTACCGGCAGTATCATTGGGGCCGGAGCTGTGGTCACCAAGGATATCCCATCGCGATCGCTGGTGGTGGGAGTCCCTGGTAAAGTCATCCGGGAGGTCGGAGATGGAGAAGCACTAGATCTAATTGCCCATGCCCAAGCCTACGCAAAACTGGCCCTGGTGCATCAGGGCACTGGTAGCGATCTGGGCTTCTACCCCCCTTAAAGCTGGATGCAGTGGTTGAGGAGGCTGCTACAGGGACGGATGTCCATCTTTTTCCAAGATCTTTGCAAGGATTCTCAGCAAAACAGTAGCAAATGGGCGGGGTTCAGTTAAAATAAAATATGAGAATCGTTCAAAAATCTTATAGAAGGGAGATTGAAGATGGATATTGACTGGCGGTTATTAGTGGTGCTGCTGCCGTTACTCTTGGCAGGTGGTTGGGCGGTGAAGAATATCGGTCAGGTTGCCCTCAAGCAGGTTCAAGCCTTTCTCAATAAGTAGTCAGTCAGCCATGAATGGCACAAAAAAACCGACTGCTTTGATGTCTTCAAGCAGTCGGTTTTTTGGGAGTTGAGTTGGTTAAACCCGCGATAGTCTGCGGAGAGCTTGCGGCTCCACCACTGCTGGCACCGCAACCCTGGCTGTTGTAGCGGCGCTGCTCGGAGAGCGATCTTTGACCATCACCGCTGGCCATCGAATTGCCGAGTCAGACCAGTCCATGAGACCTTCTTGAAGTTCCCAGGAAGGTGCAAAGGGTGGGATTGCCAGAGAACAGGCTTTCCAGCCTCCACTGACCGGTGCACTCAACTGCTGACACTGTCCACCTCTTCGGCCTTCAGGTGTGTAGTACCGACAATGCCGACAGGTTATACCCAAACAACTCGAACTCCTCATGGGTCTTCTACTCTGAGAATCACTGATCCCCATTATTGAGGGTGTGCATTGTTGGTTTTTTTACAGAGCAACTTAGTCAAAACATCAGTTTATATAGGTTCTGAGGGTGGCTGATCCCAGAAGGTCTTTAAGATTTTTTTCAGATTTACTTTAGGAATAGATACACAACCAACCACAGGGAGACAATGGCTGTAATTCTCCTGAAAGTAGCTGGGGATCAACTTTAACTACAAGCGAGCCATCTACTCCCTGGTCGTAGTTAGGGTCAAGAAAGGTCACTTGAACCAGCAATTGCTGTCACTGATTGCTGATCACAGAGGTTGACATCTATAGGGGAGTTATTGACAGGCGGATAGACGTGATCTCCCAAATAATCCTCCAGATCAGGATCAGTTGCGGGTGCGATCTCGGCTGGTTTTGTCGTTGAGAGAGTCGTCATCCTCCGCAGAAATGTAGTAGACTCTGCCACAGAGGATGTCTGAAAAGACAGTCTAGGGAGTCACGGCTACACATGGTGAAAGCTTGTAGCTGATTCCAGGGTGAGGCTACAGAGCTTACAAGGGACATTTTTTAGAAATTAGGAAAGTATACTTCTCAGACATCCTCTGGTAGTGCTTGTCCCATCCTTAGCGTTTGAGATGCCTCACCACCTATATAACCTGGTTGCCTTTCTGATTTCTGCCCTGGTAGTGCTTTGCATCACACCATTGGTACGGAAAGTTGCCCTCAAGAGCGGACGAGTTGACCTCCCCAATGCTCGTAAGGTTCATCAAGGCCCAATGGTGCGGTTGGGAGGGGTGGCAATTTTTGCCGGTGTCTTGTTTGCACTGCTCAGTGTGTGGGCGCTGGGGGGGTTTGGTCTCCAGGCAACGGCAAAATCGAATGAGGTCTGGGGGGTGACGATTGGGGGACTGGCCTGCTTCCTGATTGGCTTAGCAGACGACTTATTTGGCCTCTCTGCCTCTGTCAGGTTATTGCTCCAGGCAATGGTTGCGGCCACCGCATGGTATATGGGAGTCCATATAGATTTCCTGACAATTCCCTTCGTAGGCTTGGTACATTTGCCCGATGCTTTGAGTTTAATCATGACGGTGATCTGGCTAGTGGGAATGGCGAATGCCATCAACTGGATTGACGGTTTGGATGGTTTAGCGGCGGGGGTCTCAGGCATCGCCGCAGTGGTGATGTTAATTACCAGCTTATTTATGCAGCAGCCTGCGGCAGCGCTGATTGCCGCAGCCCTAGCCGGAGGAGCCTTAGGGTTTCTTCGCTATAACTTCAATCCTGCCCAGATTTTCATGGGAGATGGCGGTGCGTACTTCATTGGCTTTACCCTAGCGGGGGTGGGGGTGATTGGTTTGGTGAAAAGCCTGACCACCGTTGCCGTCGTTTTGCCCTATGTAATCTTGGCAGTGCCAATTTTGGATATGTCGGCGGTAATTGTAGCCCGACTGCGGCGGGGGAAGTCTCCGTTTGTAGCCGATAAACGCCATCTCCACCACCGCTTGCTGCAAGCAGGTATCTCTCACCGTCTGACCGTGCTTTATATCTATGTATTGACGCTGTGGGTAGGTACGTTGGCGCTTGCTGTATCTGGGATTCCCAGTGGTCTAGGGTCAGCAATTGGTGCCACCTTGTTGTTGGGCTATACCAGTTGGCAAGTCTGGAAGTCCACGCGCCAGTCACAGACCTAGAGAATTTCCCGAAGCGGCATCGACCAGACTGGATCGGAAACAGATACCCTGAGAGTACTGATGTGTGTGAGGTCTGGTTCATGAATCAGGGCGCGGAGATCATTTGTGTCGGCACCGAGCTGTTACTGGGGGATATTGTCAATACCAATGCCCAGTTTCTCTCTCAACAACTGGCCCAGTTAGGGATTCCCCACTACTACCAAACCGTTGTTGGAGATAATCCGGTGCGGCTGAAACGGGTTTTAGCGATCGCCTGTGAACGTTCCCAAATTTTGATCTTCACGGGGGGGTTTGGGGCCTACCCCTGACGATTTGACCACAGAAACGATCGCCGACTTTTTTGATGTGCCCCTGATCGAGCGCTCCGAGATCCTGGAAGATATGGCACAGAAGTTTGCCCTTCGGGGTCGCACCCTAACACCAAGTAATCGCAAACAAGCCCTGTTACCAACGGGCGCTGATATTCTTCCCAATCCAGTTGGGAGTGCTCCAGGACTGATCTGGCAACCTCGCCCTGGCCTTACTCTTTTGACATTTCCGGGGGTGCCGACGGAAATGCAGCGGATGTGGCAGGAAACGGCGGTGCCGTTTTTACAACGCCAAGGCTGGGGGCAGCGAACTATTTATAGTCGCACTTTAAAGTATTGGGGCATTGCCGAGTCTGCCCTGGCAGAACAAATTCCCACCCTGTTAGCGCTGGAGAATCCCACTGTTGCCCCCTACGCCAACTACGGAGAAGTCAAGTTACGTATCTCGGCACGGGCGGCATCAGATGCGGCAGCTCAGGTCTTGATCGCTCCGATTGAACAACAACTCCGGGCGGTGGGGGGGCTGGATTGCTATGGTGCCGATGACGAAACCCTGGCAACCGTCGTCGGGAAGCAATTGCAAACCAGAGAAATGACCCTGGCGGTCGCCGAGTCCTGCACGGGAGGGGGGCTAGGACACCTGTTAACTGAGGTTCCGGGCAGTTCCCAGTATTTTCTCGGGGGGGTGATTGCCTATGAAAACTCCGTGAAGGAGACCCTGTTGGGAGTGGATGCAGGCGTGTTAGCCCAGGTAGGTGCAGTCAGTCGTGAGGTAGCGCAACAAATGGCTGTAGGGGTGCGATCTCGCCTGGGAGCAACTTGGGGCTTAAGTATTACGGGCATTGCTGGCCCGGATGGCGGGACGCCAGAGAAGCCCGTGGGGCTGGTCTATATTGGCCTCGCTGGCCCAGGGGCATCCGTCACCAGTTTTGAACATCGGTTTGGTAGTCAGCGGAGTCGCCCGGTGATTCGTCGTGTCAGTGCCTGTTCAGCGCTGGATCACCTGCGGCGTCAATTGCTACAAAAATGAGTTTAGTCAACCATGGGTTCAGCAGGCACAGGTCGCAGATGGTGAACCAATGCCTGGAGGCCCAATCGATAGCTGTCAGCCCCAAAACCACTGATCTGCCCAATTGCAACAGCAGCAATATAGGAGTGGTGGCGAAAAGACTCCCGCCGATAAATATTGCTGAGGTGAACTTCAACGGTGGGCAGGTTCACGGCTGTAATCGCATCCCTGATGGCAACACTGGTATGGGTGTAGGCTGCCGCATTGATCAACAGCCCTTGATGCTTGCCGAAGGCCTCCTGAATGGCATCCACCAGCATCCCTTCATGGTTGGACTGCAAGGTGGTGACATCAGCCTGAAGCCGCTGTCCCTCCACCACTAAGCCATGATTGATCTGATCCAGGGTGATAGAGCCGTAAATCGTTGGCTCACGTAGACCCAAAAAATTGAGATTGGGGCCATGGAGTACCAAAATACTCAGCAAGGAATGATCCTTCCTAATGGAGTAAGGGGAATAGGCCTAGTGACGAGAGGTGCGATCGTCAATGGGGATCGGGATCAGTTCAGCTTCTGGTTGGGCATCCGGACTGAGCAGGGCTTCAATTAACTTCCGTACCCAGTCAGTAACCTTGTCCAATATTTTTTCTAAAGCATCCATTGCTTGAACCGCTCCTTGCACTAGTTCGATGACTGCTCCAAATTGCCAGATAGATTGCTGCGATCGCAGTCTAAATTCACCGTACATGAAAAACCACTAATAAAACTGTCTACCTTAAACTGTTTGTGGAGGTTTGTGAGGTTTCTAGTTTATTTTGAGTTTTTCTTACCTAAATATAACTAATTAAAGCAAATGATCAAAGAACTTAACAACCCTGGGATCGATAGATGATGATTGTGCTCATGGGAGTGGCGGGTTAAGGAAGGTCAAGCATTGGCAGCCAATTGGCTGCTAACTTAGGTTGGAGGTTTACCGACGCAGACGATTTCCATGCCGTCGCCAACATTGCCAAGATGGATCAGGGATCGCCCTTAGACGATGGGGATCCTCAACCCTGGCGGCAACGGTTATTCGGCGCTGAATGGGGATCGCCCCGCTCGATGGCGCGATCGCCCCCCAAGTCTATGAATAACGCTCAATGGGGACTGTGAACATTGCCACCGCTGTAGCTACCTGTCTGGGGTGACAATCAACGGCACCCCACGGGTAGGATATGTTGTTAACTGGTTCGTCTGGCAAATTCCTTCCCAAGCAGAACTTCGTATGGTCAAATTTAAGTTCGCGGCTGTCATCCTCTGGCTGACGATGGCGCTGCCTGCCCTAAGTCAACCTGCTCCCGCCGATCTCAACTGCTATGTACAAGCGACCCAAGATGGGCGGGTGATCAACCTGGGGCAGCTATGTAGCAACCTTCAGGGTTCTCCGATTCAACTGCCAAATCGCAACGGCAGCGAGGTAACAGCAACCCCTGTATCCGATCCCGCCCACAAGACTTCTCTCAGTGCCTCGATCAACTCCTATGATGGGGATTCCCTCGTGGGTACCGTCACCAATAATAGCGATCGCACCGCTCTCTTTGTTGTTGTTCACTACGAAATTTTAGATGAACAAGGGAGCGTTATTAGCACTGGCACCATCGATACCGGCGCAGAGGATGTGGGACCAGGAGAGTCCGTCACCTTCAATGGGGTAGGACTCAAGCATGGTTATACAATCCGACCGACCTTTGTGCAATGGACATGGGCCAACTAAGGGATCATGCGGCAGCGGCAATCTAAAATTGGCTTAGGGCTGAGGTAATTGATCCAGCTGCCGCCGTACCTCCTGGATGTCTTGCCACATCAACCATTTAGGACTTCCCTTCTCCCGTGACTGGTTGCGGAGCAAATAGGCCGGATGGAAGATGGGCATACAACGCCGACCTTGCCACTCCATCCATTGGCCTCGGATTTGCGTTATCCCCCGCTTATCCCCTGTCACCCCTTTCACGGCTGTGGCTCCCGTCAACAGGATAATTTTGGGATCAACGATGCGGATTTGTTCTAGTAAGTAGGGACGACAGGCATCCACTTCGTCAGGGGTGGGGGTGCGATTCTCTGGGGGACGGCATTTGACTACATTGCAGATATAGACATCCTGCTCGGAACTCAGTTGCACAGATTCCAGAATCTTATCGAGGAGTTGTCCAGCCTTCCCCACAAAGGGCAGTCCGGTCTCATCCTCATTCTGACCCGGCCCCTCCCCTATAATCATGATCAACGCTTGGGGATTGCCTCGACTGATCACGACATGAGTGCGGGTTGCCCCCAAGCCACACCGCTGACATTGACTACAATCATGGTTCAGATCTGTCAGGGTGGCGTAGGTGCCAGGAGCAATGGGAATCTTGGCATTGGTGGGAATCAAATTCCGATCAACAGTTACTGCGGCAGTCGGTGGCAGCGCTGCTAACAGGTCAAACAAACTAATTTGGTCTTCGCTAGCCATGAATTTTGCAGCGATTTTATCCTTTACCTTAGCAGTTTGTTTTGCCTCTTAGAAAGGGGATGGATTATTGATTTCCATCCCCTTTCTAAGAGGCGCTGATTTACTTAAATTCGCTCAACAGCTCATAGAACAGGATTTGACAAGCCTTAGCCGCAATTCTAGAACGTGCTAGAGCTGCCGGAGTTCCCCCATCTTTCATTAGATCGATGGTTCTGCCAAGCTTCTCCCCGATCGAGTTTTTCAGCCTCTTACTCTTGACTTCAATCCTGGTGAAAACCCATTGCCAGAGAGCGATGCGGCATAATTTCGACCCCCCTAATATCCATCCTTGCGCCGACCCGGAAGAATTTTCCACCATGCCATACCCCAAGCTCAGCTTAAACGCTGCTAGGGAACGATAACGAACCCCTCTTTTGCCATTCCTGCTCCTCACCTTCTCCTTAATCTCATTCCCATTCTGATTCAGGAAAGACTCGAAAGGGTAGCAATAGCTGAGAAGAATCCCCCTGATCCGTCGTCCAAAGCCAAAACGGTCAAACACAGCATTGTATGCCTTGAACGAATCGGAATAGACATGCTCACAAAGAAGTCTTTCAATGCTAATTTGCTGATTTTCAAGGTTTAGAAGTCGTTTTGCATGTTCTAGGGAGAAATTAGATAATCCACTTCCAACGGTGGATGTTAATGACCTGCTATAGATTGTGTACGATCGCTTGGATAGTTCCTCGCCACAGATGAACCTCAGCATCGTCGGAGCTTCTTGATTCTTGGTTGGCTCCAAGTTTCGATTCATCATCTCCGGCCATTCATGAGCCAGATTTTGTCTGAGTCGATTTACAATTGGATTGGCAACCCGATTAAGATGCTTAAGCTGCAATCCTAGGGATCGAATTGTTGCCCCAATCCCAAAGATCTCAAAACGCAAGAAATACTCTGGATCGTTCAGATGATCAAAGGCGAAAACGGCTAAAGCCAGGGCATCAGCTTGGTCATTCTTACTAGGCAATTTTAAGCCCATCCGATAACCTCTAAGTTGAGCATGACCCACCCAAAGGATAGGGACATTTGCCTTGTCGAGCCAAGTAGCCCACAATCTAGAGTAATTCACGCCTGTAGGTTCCAGAACCACATAATCAGGCTTCATTTCAATCAACTGGTCGATCCCCTCTTTGTTTGCAGTCAGAATAGGGATTTTTGATCGATTCTCACGAAACCAATCCAAGGGTTTGGCGGGTTTCTCAGTGAGCGAACACGCAACAACTGAGGACTCGCAAACATCAAGCCCAACGATGATCATTTAATTTTCTCCAGGGTATACGTCTCCACAAACCCCTGTAATCCAAGACCTCAAATCACCCTAGCGCCTTGACTGACTCCGCAAGGCCAATTTACCTTCAAGTCTCGTGAGGGGAACCCTAATCGCCCACGCAAGGCCGCAAAGGATATAGATCTCGTTGCCAAGATCACTTTATTCTCAAGCCTTGACGTGATTGATTCTGGTTGCTGCAACCTTGTGGAAGGGTTACCGCGACATCCCATCCCAGGGGAGGGATGTTTCGCCAGAGTTTCACTGGCTCATCAGGCGGTTTGTTCAAAATGGATGGTCGGGTTCTACCTCCTGGTCAAAGGGGAAGTCGGGGAATTGAGCCGGGTCTGCTCGCGCGATCGCATTCAGAACCGCCGAGCGATCGCCGCCACTGAGCATGAGGCTATATTCATGCCACTTGAGGCAAAGGCCATCCAGTTCATCAATGATTTTGATTTCCCGGATTCCATCCAGATTGATGATCCGACTGCTCTCAGGCAACCTAACGAAGAAGGTCATGCCGAAGGCCTCCCTGAGTCGGACACGGCTCTATCCGCCAGAAGCAGGGCTGCATATTGTTGGGCGGTATCGATCAGGTCATCGCCGCTGCCATCCCAGGCTTCCAGGACGCGGTTAGTCGCTCTAAGTCCGCCGTGTCGAGGTTAGTGATGAATTCGATC
>NZ_JJML01000010.1 GCF_000775285.1 Neosynechococcus sphagnicola sy1
TTTTATGCTAACTGCCTCACCATGATTCGTATCATGGCCAGGTAATAAATGTCTCCGAAGTTTCTGGCCATAACTCATAGTCTCGAACCAATCGACGGTACCCCATGAGCCAGCCAAATGTTCGTTCAACAACCCACCGTTTTTTTCAGCAATACGAACCCTTTGGTTTGCTCTGGTCGCAGCACAACCTCCACAATCCACCGACAAACATCCATCACCCACATCAGGAATGGATTACCGTCAAAACCGCCATCGGCCCAAATCGTATGCAGTCGCGATACCCCTTGACCCATCTGTTTCACCTGTTGGAGTACCTGTTTAGCCCCCTCTCGTTCGGGTACACTCGCGGCAGTCACCAAGACCCGCAACAGCAATCCCAGGGTATCGACCGTCATAAACCGTTTTCGACCTTTAATTTGTTTGCCCGCATCGTAGCCCACCGATTGGCTCACTCCAGCGGCACTTTTGACACTTTGACTGTCGATAATCGCTTCCGACGGGCTGCGATGACGCTCCTGTTCAATTCGGGTACACTCTCGCAATCGGTCGTGCATCCGCACCCAGGTTCCATCTTTGCGCCACTGACGAAAGTAGGTGTATACGGTTTGCCATGCCGGAAAATCCCCTGGCAACCCTCGCCATCGCACTCCCTCCACCAAAACATAGAAAACTGGCGTTCAGAACATCCCACATATCGACGCTACGAGGACGACCACCGAATTTCGGCTCGGGTATCAAGTCGTTGAGTAGTTCAAATTGGGCTTGAGACAAATTACTGGGGTAAGCTTTACTCATGACGCTCTCTCAGTGCTGTGTACGACATATTCGCAGCTTACACTGAGTGAGCTTTTTTACTCACTAAACGACTTTTAAAACACCCTCTGAGTTCTACCCATGGAACTGTACCTCATTCCTGGGGAATTGCCTGACTTGCGCTATCAGTATCGTTGGGAGCCCCATGCAGTACAGACGATCTTTACTACTGTTTTTCCTCTTCCTCGCTGGTGCGGGTGTCTTCGTGTGGTTTACGAGCCAGTCGATGCCCAATGTTGTGGCATCCCACTTTGGCACTTCAGGCTCTGCCAATGGGTTCATGCCCCGCGACTATTACGTTCTTTTCATCCTCACTTTCGTGGTCGGACTTCCCCTGCTGCTGCTGGTTGGTACCTACGTTGCTCTCGCTAGCCCGAGAGTCCGCATCAATCTGCCGCACCGTGAGTATTGGCTAGCACCCGCTAGGCGAGCTGAAACCGTGTCCTTCTTGCGCGCACACTCGGTGTGGTTTGCAGCAATGCTCGTTGCCTTTCTCTGCTACGTTCACTGGCTGGTTGTTCGCGCAAATCAGGTACAGCCCGTCCAATTGTCAACGCCAGGGCTACTTGCTGGCTTGGGAATCTTCTTTGCGGCGATGTTTTTTTGGGCAATGGCGATGATTCGTCGCTTTAGCCATCGCCCCTAACCCATCGGTAGGGGAAGCTCTGGAGCAACGGGGTAGTCAAATGACAGTTTCAAGCTTCGCTTAAAACGTTTTCTGCACCACTAAGCAGTTGACGATAGAAACTGCCGAGGAGGAACCACCGACAGCCTCAATGCTGGACTAGGGCATCATCTCCTCACCTGGCATTGTCTCCGATAGTTTGTTAAAGATGTCGTTCTACCGCATCGCTAAATTCTTGGTAGGATTTGACCCCAATAATTGTTTCCTTCAACTCACCTTGCTTAAAAAATAGAACCGCCGGAATACTGCGAATACCAAAGCGTTTAGCCAGGGGTTTATTGGCATCCATATCTAACTTGAAGACCTTGGCGCGATCGCCATAGTCGCCGTCTAATTGATCCATCAATGGGCTGACCAACTTGCAGGGACCACACCAAGTGGCTGTACAGTCAACTACTAGCAAGGTTGCAGTGGTTAAGAGTGTATCCAATTCGGCTTCGCTTTGAATGTAGGTGACAGTTGTCAAAATGACTTCCTCAAAAAATCCCAAAGAGTGGATGCATTACCTAAAAGTTATTGCTGTGAAATCAGCTGAGATCCTGACACCAAAGAGACCATTGAGGTAAACGATCTCTAGGTAGTTGAGAGCTACTACCAAAACATCTGGACAGCAATTTTTCAGATATAGCCATCCTAACTGAGAACGGCGAAAGTCCTGGCGAAACTTGGAATTTGGCGTACCGCTTTGGGCGAAGAGCGGCGTTCTTGGCCCCACCACTCCTGCAGGGATGGTTGCCAGTCTACCGGGTAGATCGTATTCAGATATACTTCCAGGCAACTCACTACGGACAGGGTTTCGAGCACAGTTAGGTAGGATCTAGGGGAACAGCGACATTTCACTATGGCAAATGGCATTCACCTCGCCCAGGTTAAGCAAGGGGCAAAGCACTGGAATGATTGGCGTGAGGCTAATATCGGTACAGTACTGGATCTCAGTGATGCGAACCTCATCGGGGTGAATCTGAGTGGAGCGAGTCTGGTGGGCGTTAATTTGAGTGGAGCTTATCTCAGTGGTGCCTATTTGAGTCGCGCTGATTTACAGGAAGCCAATCTCGCTAAAGCCAATCTCGCCGACGCTGATTTTACAGGAGCCAACTTTACCGCTGCCTATCTTTCAGACGCAAACCTCACGGGAGCCAACTTAAGTGGGGCTGATTTACCAGGTGCCAACCTCTTTGCCGCTAACTTCCAGCAGGCAAACCTGCGAGGAGCTAACCTTCGCGAGGCAAGACTCTTTGAGGCCAATTTAACGGCTGCTGAGTTAGTAGATGTAGACCTCACCCGTGCCAACCTCTGTCGCGCCAATCTCGGTCAGGCCAATCTTACCCGCGCCGATCTCAGTCGCGCTTACTTAATCCATGCCAACTTGATTGAAGCTAATCTCAACGAGGCAGAGCTGTTAGAGACAAATTTGACAGAAGCCGATCTCAGTCGTGCCAACCTCTCAGAGGCAAATTGCAGCGGTGCCAATCTCCGTCGGGTGAATCTGGGGGAGGCTTATTTGGTAGGCGCGACCCTCAATGGAGCAGACTTCACGGGGGCTTCTTTTGAGGGGGCAAATCTCACTGGCGTTAAAGCGCTCTCAGCCAATTTTAGAGCTGCTAAGTTCACGGGGGCTTGCTTGGAAGACTGGCGGATTAACCGAGATACCCAGTTAGATGGTATTCTCTGCGATTATCTGTTTTTACAAAGCCATCAACGCCAGCGCCGCCCCTTTGAAGGGGTCTTCGCACCAGGTGGGTTTATTCAGGTGATGGGTCTGAAGTAGACTTTGCCAAGCGGTGATCGAGCTGGTGCAGTAACAGGAAGGCGATCATCACACTGGCGGCTAACAGTCCCCAATATCCATCGGCCCAGGGACGGGGTTGATCCAGAGCCAGTCCTCCCAAGGGCTGCCCGATGAGATAGCCGATGGCCCACCCGAGGGAATTGATGGAAAGGTAAGTTCCCCGCAGCGGTTCAGGCGCTAGTTCCACCACCAGTGAAGAAGCTGCGGGCAAATAGGTCACCGTGGCGATCGCCAACAGACCCAACCCCACCAGCGCCCCCGCCAGTGGGAATCGAGGAGTCACCCCCGTTAGACCAATGGTGACAAAACCCAAACCCCATAACCAGGCCGAGAGCCGCAGAACTTGGGTGCGGGGGAGGGATTTCAGGGCGCGGGCGGTGGGGAGTTGACAGAGGGTGCACACCAGTAAATACCAGGTAAACAGAGCGCTGATGATCAGCGATGAAAATCCCTGTCCTGAGGGCGTGGCGTGGACAAAATTGCTGAAATATAACGGTAGGGTGCTGTAAACCTGAGCAATATAAGCGGTCAACAATATATTCAACAGTCCATAGATTTGCAGGGGGCGATCGCCCAGGGCAAGGTACCAACCGGTGAAAAACGGCGGCGGTTGTGCGGCCACGGTGCGAGTTTCCGCGATCGCTCCATAGATCACCCCAAAAAACACGAGAAAAGACAGGCCATCCACCACAAACAGCAGGCGAAAGGCTCCCGTCGTGCCAATCACCAGTCCCCCGAGCACCACTCCCATCCCCAAGCCCAGGTTATCCCCCAGGCGGGTCAAGGCATAGGCTTCACTGCGCTGGTGAGGGTGGGTTAAATCGGCAACCACCGCTTCCGTCGCCGGCCAGTAAAGACCCACGCCCAAGCCCATGAGCAAATTCCCGATCACCAGCAGGGGAAAATCGGCGGCGATCGCCAACACAAACGAGGCCACCGCCGCCATTAACATCGATAGCAGCAGCGTGCGGCGGCGACCCCAGAGGGGAGTGTCTGCGAAGGAACCCCCGAGAATCCGTCCCAGGATACCGGACAGGGAAGCACTGCCCAACCCGATACCCACCTGGGTTGCCGATAGGTGCACATGGTTGACAAAGAAAATCGGGGCATAGAATAGGGTGAAGCCCGTGCCCAGTTGGGACAGCAATCGACCCCCCCACCAAGATCCAGATCTGAGGGTGGAGCTGGGGGAGTGGGATAGGTAACCGCAATCGGGATAAATAATGCATGGGGTTGGCAAAGCACAATGACGCAGCGTCAAGACTGGAGAACGTTGGGTGTCGCCCCCGATGGGCAACCGCCTGGGATGGGGCAGGTGGATGATTAGCTATCTCAAAGGAACAGTGGCTGGAACTCAAAAAAACCAGTGCCACTCGCGTCACCCTCACCCTGGAAGTCAACCACATCGGCTATGAGGTTCAGATTGTTCCCCGCCTGCTGCTGCAGCTCCCTGCTCTAGGAGAACCCCTGCAAGTCTATACCCATTTGCAGGTACGGGAGGATGATCTGGTTCTCTACGGCTTTGCAGCGGCTGCGGAACGGGATCTCTTCCGGCAACTGGTTAGCGTCAGTCGGGGTTGGTCCCCAGTTGGCGATCGCCCTGCTGGATACCCTGGGATTACAGGATTTAGTCCAGGCGATTGTGGCTGGCAACAGCCGGGTGTTATCCCGAACGCCGGGGGTGGGGAGTAAAACCGCCGAGCGACTGGCTTTGGAACTGAAAACCAAGTTAGCAGAATGGCGACAGCGAGCGGAGTTAACCACCCTCTCAGCCGCTGGCCCCACCCCGGATCTCCAGGAAGACGTGGAAATGACCCTGCTGGCCTTGGGTTACACCAACCGAGAAATCAGCAGCGCCTTACAAGCCGTGGGTCAGCAAACCAGCTTGGCAAAAAACTGCCGATGTCGAAGCCTGGATTCGGGCGGCGATCGCCTGGTTAAGCCAGGGTTAGACTTCTTATCCACGAATGGATATCTTTCCCCAGTGCAGTTTAAGGAGAACGATTGGCATATGCTAGAACATCAGATGGCAGCTTCAATTACCTGTCCACTTTTTTGAGACAAGGTCAGTCGGTGGCTGATGCCAACCATAGACGAGGGGCAACCACTCTGATGGCTGTTGATTCTTATGACTACGACATCCTGGAACCGTCATCATATTTTGTCCCTGGCTGACTTCACCCCCAGTGAATACAACACGGTGTTGCAAACCGCCGCGAGTTTTCGGGAGGTGCTGTCTCGTCGGACGAAGAAAGTCCCCACCCTCCAGGGACAGGTGGTGGCCAACCTATTTTTTGAACCCTCGACGCGCACCCGCAGTAGCTTTGAGTTGGCAGCGAAGCGGCTGTCTGCCGATACCCTCAATTTTGCCCCCAGTTCTTCTTCCCTCACCAAAGGCGAAACGATTCTGGATACGGCCAAAACCTATCTGGCCATGGGCACGGATCTAATGGTGATTCGTCATCGAGATGCTGGGGTTCCCCAAGCGATCGCCACGGAGATGGAGCGACTAGGCTCACGGGTGGGAGTCCTGAATGCAGGGGATGGACAACATGAACATCCCTCCCAAGGGCTGCTGGATTTGTTTACCCTCTGTACCCTGCTCGATCCGGGGCAACCGCGCTGGGAGTTATTGCAGGGGAAAAAAATTGCCATTGTGGGGGATATCTTACATTCACGGGTGGCGAGATCGAATCTCTGGAGTTTGACCGCCTCTGGAGCGGAGGTACACCTGGCGGCACCCCCCACCCTGCTGCCCCAGCTGTTTGCCTCCTATGGATCTGCCCAGGGTCGTCAGCTGCATCTCCATTGGAGCCTGGAACCTGCCTTGGAAGCTGCCGATTTTGTCATGACCCTACGACTGCAAAAAGAACGAATGACGCAGCATTTATTGCCCAGTCTGCGGGAGTATCATCAACAGTTTGGAATTACCCGCGATCGCCTGCAACTCTGTCACCCCGATGTCAAAGTTTTACACCCAGGGCCTGTGAATCGGGGGGTGGAAATTAGTTCTGACCTGATGGATGATCCACGCATTAGCTTGATTTCTCAACAGGTCACCAGTGGTGTTGCGGTGCGGATGGCCTTGCTGTACCTCATGGGCAGTGGCAAAGTTTAGCAGCGTTGATCCTCATGATCCTCTCCTTCCTCCTCCGACAGCAGCACTATCTATGCTCTCCTCCCCCCTTCCCATAGCTGGCTCAACCACCGATAGCTTGGCAATTACCTTTGCCCCCTTAGCGATCGAGGAGATTTATGCCCTGGCGGATTCACCGGCCAATGGGGCGATTGTGATCATGTGTGGCATGGTGCGCCACCAAACCGCTGGCAAGCCCGTCGTTGCCCTGGAGTACCAGGCGTATCAGCCCATGGCGCTCCAGGTTTTTGCCCAAATTACCGCCCAGATTCGACAAACCTGGCCGGATGTGGTGCGGGTGGTGATCCACCATCGCACAGGGCGCTTAAGAATCGGTGAAATCAGTGTGCTGGTTGCCGTTGGTTGCCCCCATCGCGCTGAGGCGTTTGCTGCCTGTGAGTACGCGATCGACACCCTGAAGCACAACGCCCCCATTTGGAAAAAGGAGCATTGGGCAGACGGCTCCAGTTCCTGGGTCAGTATTGGCGCCTGTGAATTGTCCAGCGAGGGGGGGTAAATTTCCTCCATGATTCAGCCAAGCCTCATGAGGTCACTTTTCAGACAGCAGCGATGGTGGAGGATCGCTTGGGTACTCTCCCCCGCATGGATACTGGGCAGCTTGATGCTTCAAAATAGTGTCAATATTCCAGCCTGGGATCAGTGGTACACCCCGGCAGATGTCTTGATCAAAGTTCATGGGGGTCAACTCTCCTTTGCCGATCTGATGGCCCAATATAACGAGAGCAAATTGCTCTTCCCGAGAATATTTTTTATCGGCTTGGCCTATTTAACGCATTGGGATGTTCGCTATGAAATGCTGGTCAGCTTTCTCTTAGCAGCGCTGATAGCTTTTAATCTCTATGTTGTCAGTCGCTATACGGTTCCCGGTCACCCCCACCCCTGGCTATTCTGGCTGACCAATTTGCTGGTTTTCAGTCCCCTTCAGTCTGAAAATTGGCTCCTGGGAATTTCAGTTGTTTCCTTTGTACCCATGGCCTGCGTGACAACGGGGATGACCATCATTTATCGCAACCAATGGCAGATTCAGCATCAAGTCTTGGCTTGTATGGGTCTCTGCCTTGTGAGTACCTTTTCAATTGCCAATGGCATGGTGGCTTGGGTGCTCATGCCTCCGGTCTTTTGGGCTCATGGCGAGGCACTACCCCAGTATCGACGAGGGCAGTTGATCCTGGCTGCGGCTTGGTTGACGGGCTGGCTGATCAGTCTTGTAATCTATTTCTCGGACTATCAAAAACCCGTAGGTCATCCGAGTTTGACTGCGGGGGTGATTCATCCCTGGATGGCTCTGCAATATTTGCTGTCTTTTCTGGGGGCACCCTTAGGAGGCGGAGAGTTGGGAATTGGCCAACTAGTGGGCCTGATCCTCCTGAGCTTATTCAGCGGCGGTTGCTGGTATTTGCTCCGGCATCGGCGGCAGCCATCCCTGGTGGATCGGGCGGTTCCCTGGTTGGCGATCGCAGCCTATAGTCTGATCAATGGCCTGGTGGCAACTGCCGGTCGGGTGGGTTTTGGCCTCGAACAGTCCCTGGCTTCCCGCTATGTCACGTATTCGGTCTATCTGCCCATTGCCCTCATTTATTTACTCAAAATTATCCATTCAGACTTGCAATTCCAGCCGTCTCTAGGGTCAAGAACCCCAGTTGTGGATCGGGCGATCGCTGCCCTTGTCACCCTCCTATTAACGCTGCAGGTTTTTAGCTTTAACCACGGGGTGCAGCTGATGGAAGCAACGAAATTGAGTCGCATTCAGGGTCAAGCCTGTCTCTTTTTTATTAATGTTTTGAGGGAGGATGCCTGCCTACTAGAAAATTTGTTTCCCAATGTAACTTTTTTACGCGATCGCGCCAATGCTCTCAATGCCCTCGGGTTTTTATCCCCTGGCTTGGCTCACAGTCGTCAATTACAGACGCTCCTGCCTGCGGTGTCGGATCAACCCACCCCCTCCCTGAACCATGGATGGATTGATCAGCTGCAACCGGTGGGCGATCTCAACTACCAATTAAATGGCTGGGCAGTTCTACCCGAGCAGGGGACAGCGGCCAAAATTGTAGTCCTGGCCTATGACGATGCCACGGGGTACTCAACCGCCTTCAAAATTTTGGCCGTTACCGAACCCAGGCCTGACGTTGCCGCCGCCTTCCGGGATCATGCCTATCTGCGTTCTGGATGGAAAGCCACCGTGTCAGGAGCACAGATTCCTGAGCAGGCAACCCACCTCAGTGTCTGGGCCTTTGACCCCAAAATCGGACAGGTGTTTCAGCTGGATGGTACCCGCTCCCTACCGAGATGAAGTGTGTTTTGGATTACATTGAGTCGGTATTCCACTAAACATAGGGAATGCCCGGTCGTCCTCTATCGTAAGGGGATGCAACGAAATGGTGCCGTCGTTGCCGGGATGTTAAGTTTGTAAATTCTACATTCCTGAGGTTGGCAATGAATGTCTTCCTGAGAGTTTTGTGGTGGAATCAATCTGCTCTCATGGGGTTGTCACTTTTCACTTTTGGTGCAGTAGCAACTGAGCTGGTTCCGAAGATTTTGCGACAGAGTTAACAACTGGCGGCAATCAACGGCACAAAGAACACAGCGTGGTGAGGAGTTCCCGTGAGTTTGAGCCGCAGCAAGTTAACTGATCAACCGCCCTTGAGCCTGAGTAGTTTTTTTCCCTTGCTATAACGATAGTGGCACCATTGCCAGCCTGATTGCTGCTGCGGATATGGTCGCCTCTGAGTTAACGACAGACTACGAAATTATTGTGGTCGATGATTGTAGCACCGATACCAGCCGGATACTCCTGCAACAGCTACAGCAGAAGTACCCTGCACTCCGCCTGGTTTTTCATGATCGAAATCGGGGGTATGGGGGGGCGCTCCGGTCTGGTTTTTTCCATGCCAGGAATGAGTTGATTTTTTATACCGATGGTGATGGACAGTATGATGTCTTTGAGTTACGTCATCTATTGCCAGTGATGCAAGAAGGGGTTGATATTGTCAACGGCTATAAAATTTGGCGCAACGACCCTTGGCATCGCGTGATCATTGGCAAAATTTATCTCCATCTGATGCGCTTCCTGTTTAATTTCCATGTACGGGATGTGGACTGTGATTTTCGCTTGCTGCGGCGGAATGTCTTTGATCAGGTACAACTCACCCATAATAGTGGGGTGATTTGCCTGGAAATGGTCAAGAAGTTAGAAATGGCAGGGTTTCGATTTGCTGAATATCCTGTGCATCACTTTCACCGTACCTGTGGGCGATCGCAGTTCTTCCAGATTCGCCGCCTCACCTATGTGGCAATGAACATTATTCGCCTGTGGTGGGAATTGTTCGTAGCCTCTAGACCCCAGCAGGCTTCGCGGCATTCGCGACAGTTACAGCGACCCCTCAATCATTCTCTGTTAGTCGTGCCCGCCATTCAGCAAGAAACCACCTCCTGAGCCGATGGAACACCAAGAGTACCCGCTCATGTATGCCCTAGAGGATCACTATTGGTGGTATGTGGGGCTACACCGGTTGGTGTTACAGAACCTCCCGCACCCCTTACCCCCCCGACCCACCCCTAAGATCCTGGATGCGGGGTGTGGGACGGGTCGGATGTTGCAGCTGTTGCAACAGACACGACCGCAGGGGGAATTTTGGGGCATTGATTTAGAAGCCACTGCGGTGGAATTGACCCAGCAGCGCTGTGATGCCCAGGTGGCGATCGCATCAGTGACCGATTTACCCTTCCCCGATCAGACCTTTGACGGGGTGATTTCCCTGGATGTGATTTCGAGCCGGGGGGTGGCGATCGAGGAGGCACTCCAGGAGTTTGCCCGGGTTCTCAAACCGCGGGGTTGGCTGATTTTAAACCTCCCCGCTTTGGAGTCCCTGCGAGGTCAACACGATTTAGCCGTGCATACCGAGCGACGTTACACCCGCCCGCAGATCGAGCAATTACTCCGAGCTGCTGGATTTAATACGCAAGTCCTCACCTATTGGAATCTGACCCTGTTACCAGTGGTGGCAATTGTGCGCTTTTGCTCCCGCCACTTTCCTGTTTCTAGAGCCGCTGCCATGGCTCCCCGTTCTGATCTGAAGCCCTTACCCACGCTGCTGAATCGCTGCCTCACCCGGTTAATTTTGTGGGAGGTACAGCTCACCCGCCGCTGGTCTTTACCGATTGGCTCATCGGTGTTTGCCGTTGGCTCCCTAGGCCCTGGAAGCTGCCAACCAAAACAGCCCATCGACCAAGATCGTACTCAGTACCGCCCCCCCAAAGGTCCAATGGTGTAGATGACGCGATCGCAAGGGAGCCAATCCCATCATTGCTAGCATCATTCCCAGGATCAGGGCTAACCCAATGCCCCAAGGGGTTTGCATCTGGACGATCGCCCGCTGAAAAATTGGCAGCGCCAAACTCGGATCAACCTGCATCAGTTGCCGCCAGTGGGGAATCAAGCCTACTAGATAAAAGTACAAATCCGTAATTGCAGTCCCCAATAACGATCCCAAATAGAACCAGCTGCCCACCTTTCCCCATTGTCGCCAGAGACAGTAAAGTGCTACGGGCAGGGCGATGGCTTCTACGGGTAAATGCCAGTAAGGTTCCCAGCGCAGCCATCCCCAATAGATAGACCCTGCCAACCAGGTACCACTAAACCCCAGGAGCAAATCTCCCCAAAGGCGAGTGCTGGCACGGGACAATAGGGACAAACTGCACCCCAGCCACCCCAGGGTGAGCAGGAGGCTAAACCAGGGGAATAAGCGCACCAAAGGGGCTTGGATAAACACCGGCACCGAGACCAAAAACACCGCTGCCCCAAAGAGCCACCACTTGAGGTGAGTCGTGCCCATAGTAACCCTAGTGAACAAGGATCCAGAGGTACAACCAGTTGACGAAGAGGGGGGGCGTATAGGAAGACAATGTTTGATGAAACTAAATGAAATTTATTTATTTTTCTTAATCTATCACAGCTATATCCCCCTCGGGGGCATCTACTCCTAGATGAATGAACAGCCAAGTGCAGTGATACTCTGAGAAGTGAGTCTGAATCAACGAGGAATCAACAGCGCATGGGTTTGGCAGCAGCGACGTATGGGGCCGTTTCTCTTAGCACTCCCATGGTCTTACCTCTCTTCGGGGTCTCTGAGGTGGAACCAATCGCCCAAATGAATCTGTTTCAGGCCCTGATTCTGGGGATGGTGCAGGGCTTAACCGAGTTTTTACCCATTAGCAGTACCGCCCATCTGAAAGTGGTGCCCGTGGCCTTGGGTTGGGGCGATCCGGGGGTAGCGGTTTACTGCGGTGATCCAACTGGGCAGCATCCTGGCGGTGTTGTGGTACTTCCGGCAAGACTTATCGCAAATTATTCGGGGTACCGTCAAGGCGATCGCCCGCGCTAACTACAAAGCCCGTACCTTTCGTATGGCTCTAGGCATTGTTCTGGGGACGATCCCGATTTTGTTTTTTGGCTTGTTGATCAAGCTATTGGTTCCAGACTACGACCATTCGCCGCTGCGGAGTTTAGTGGCCATCGCCCTCGCCTCGATTGGCATGTCGCTGTTGCTAGGATTGGCCGAATTCATCGGCAGCCGCAAACGGGGGTTCCCCCAACTCAGCGTCCTTGATGGGATGTTGATGGGACTCGCCCAAACCCTGGCGTTGATTCCAGGGGTGTCCCGATCAGGTTCTACCTTAACAGCAGGGTTGTTTCTGGGGCTGGAACGGGCAACCGCCGCTCGCTTTTCATTTCTTTTAGGGATTCCCGCCATTACCCTGGCGGGGATTGTGGAACTGAAAGGGGCGTTGCAATCCGGCTTGGAAGGGGCAGGACTCCTGCCCCTGATGGCAGGTATTCTCTCGGCAGCAGTGTTTTCCTATCTGGCGATCGCCTGGTTGCTGCGCTATTTGCAAACCCAAAATACCTGGGTGTTCGTTTGGTATCGGTTGGGGTTTGGCATCGTGATTTTGGGGGCGATCGCCACCGGACTGTTAAACAACCTTTAGGTGAGGATAGTCCCCCCCATTAAACGCTGATAGCGGTAGGTTAACTCTCTCTTCATCAACGCCCAACGCTCCAGGGTCGGATCTTGGGCGATCGCCTGTTCGGCAGCCTCGCGGGCAATTTCCAGCACCGCCTGATCTGCCACTAGGCTAGCGAGGGCAAAGTCTGGCAGTCCTGATTGGCGCGTACCTAAGACCTGCCCAGGGCCGCGAAATCGCAAATCCATCTCGGCAATAAAGAAGCCATCCTGGGACTGTTCCAAGACTTTTAACCGCTGTTGGGCGGGTTCACTTTGAGAGCTACTCATCAGCAAACAGTAAGCCTGATCAGCTCCCCGTCCCACCCGTCCCCGGAGTTGATGCAGTTGGGAGAGTCCAAACCGTTCCGCATGTTCAATTAACATCACCGAAGCATTGGGCACATCCACCCCGACTTCCACCACCGTGGTGGCCACCAAGATGTGACTCTGGTTCTCTCGAAACCGTTGAATTGCGGCATCTTTGTCCCCTGAACTCATCCGTCCATGGAGTAACCCCACCTGAAACTCCGGGAAAATTACCTCGCGCAGCCGCTGATGTTCCGCGATCGCGGATTTCAAGTCCAACTTTTCAGACTCTTCCACCAGGGGCAAAACAATATAAACCTGATGCCCCTGGGCTACTTCCCGCCGTATCAGGTCATAGGCCGAAGTGCGATCGCGGCTACTGAGAACCGTGGTGCGAATCGGCTTCCGACCCGGTGGCAACTCATCAATCTGACTGACATCCAGATCCCCATGGAGGGTGAGGGCGAGGGTTCGGGGAATGGGGGTAGCCGTCAGAGTCAACACATGGGGATGTTCCCCCTTTTGCTGCAAGCGCGCCCGCTGTTGCACCCCAAAGCGGTGTTGTTCATCAATCACTACCAAACCCAAGCGCTGAAAATTGACCCCATCCTCGATCAGGGCATGGGTGCCCACCAGCAACGGCAGTTCCCCCGTAGCAAGTTGGGTGAAAATCTGGCGGCGTTTACTCAGTTTGGTGGAGCCGGTCAGCAGTTCCACGGGTAAATGGAGTAAATTCAGCCAACTGACCAGTTTGCGGTAGTGCTGTTCCGCTAGAACTTCTGTGGGAGCCATGAGAGCCGCTTGATAGCCCGATTGGATAGCTGCCAACAACGCCACCACCGCGACCACGGTTTTACCGGAACCGACATCGCCCTGGACTAAGCGATTCATCGGCAGGGGTTGTTGCAGATCCGCCAGAACCTCGTTGATCACCCGCTGTTGAGCTTGGGTTAACTCAAAGGGGAGGATTTGATGGAACTGGTCAATCAACCGGCCAGTGGGAGCCAGAATTGCCCCGGATTGTTGCTGTTGCAGTGTCCGCCGCCGCTGGAGTAACCCCAATTGTAGATAGAAAAATTCGTCAAACACCAATCGCCGTCGCGCCAGTTCCAGGTGGGCGTGATCGGGGGGCGTGTGAATCTGGGCGATCGCTGCTGCCAGGGGAATCAGATCATATTGTTGACGCAATCCACTGGGTAGGGCATCTTGCAATTGGGAAACAGCTGGGAGGGCGGCATCAATTGCCCGTCGCAGCAGATCGGCGGCCACTCCCTCCGTCAGGGGATAGATCGGCACCACCCGACCAATCACCCCCGATTCAATCAGATCATGACGGTGTTCTAGTACCTCTAGTTGGGGATCTTCCAGGGTCAGCCCATATTTACTGGTTTTGACCAGACCACAGGCGGCGATCGTGGCTCCGGGGGGATACTGCCGTTTTTGCTGCTCTTGCCAGCCCCGGTTGCTGTAGCGACTGCCAGCAAAGAAGCGACTGAGTTTGATCTGTCCCGTGTGATCGGCGAGCACTAACTCTAAAATTGTTAGCTTGGGATTGCGGGGACTGGAAAAACAATGGCAGCGCCGCACAGTGCCCACCAGGGTAACCGTTGCTCCTGGCTCCAGATCGCGGATATCCACCTGACGAGCATAGTCTAGATAATCCCGTGGGTAGTAGTAGAGCAGATCTCGCACGGTGTGAAGCCCCAACTTTGCCAGCCGTTCGGCATTTTTGTCCCCCATGCCCGACAAGGTTGCCAAGGACTGTTCTAAGGAAAGAGAGCGGCAGGTTGAGATCGGGGCTGATGCAACGACCCTGGGTTTGCGTTCTGGGGAACGCTCCGACAGTAACGCCTCTGGATACTGCTGAGCTTCGTAGTCCTTGCGGGCTTTGTAGAGAAACCGCCGGGTTTCAGCAACCAGATGCTGACGTTGGGCAAAACTGAGATCAGGGTAGCGAGCATACTGAGTCGCCAGCTGGTGGCAGTGGTGGCGATGTTCGGAGAACGATTTTTGACCATCACCCTGGGGCAGCTGTTCAAGAGACTCACTAAAACTGAGGTTCAGGAATTCGCTAAACCGATATTCCTTCCCAACTAGATCGTTAAATCCCCGGTCTGCCTCAACGGCAAGTGCCTTCTGCAAGCGTAGCCAGTCGAGGGGTACTGCTAAATTTTCGCCTCCCATACAACCAAATTAGGGGTTTCAAATGGGTTTGAGAAATTCGGTGCCACTGCCTAAGTATCCTACGGCATTTAATCTCCAGCAATTATCCCTCCAATTCAGCGACAACCAACACGCCTCTTGGATTCAGACTCTTACCACCTCGATACATTGCTTTTTCTGCCACTTCCCGTAAAACCGCAAAATTCATCCCATGGGCTGGATAGAAGATGACTCCACAGGAAACTGTCAAAGGGGCTGGAATTTTGAGATAACTCTTGTCTAGGAAAAAATAACACCGCTCCAGTAACGGCAGTGAGGAGAGTTGCAGATTGATCGTGTTCCATACCTGCATGGCAACTGAGACAACTTCTGCCATAGGTCGTCCCCCGAGAACCACGGCAAACTCATCTCCCCCAGAGCGGAAAACCTTTGCATTCTTTGGCACAGATTGACAAATCAGATTAGCAATTTGTTTCAGCTTTTCATCGCCTGCTTGATGACCATAATAAACGTTAAAGAGAATGAATCGATCAATGTCCAGCAGCAGCAGTCCTAACTGATCATGTTCATGGGTTAATTGCTCAATGCACTCTGGGATTAGATGCAAGCTGGGTAATCCAGTCAGCAGGTCATGGTTACAAATTTCCACCCTGCCAAACTCCCAGTACAAGCGAATGGGTCAATCAAACAACGCGAACCATGAGAGAAAAACTGCCTATTCAGACTTGCGCATCCCATGACTAATCGGTAGAAAACCCGTGTCAAAACGAGTTCCCTCATCGTAATAAGCTCCCCAGAGTCGAGCCAGCCATAGATCGGCATTGTTCAACCTGGCACCAATTAAATTCGCCTCAGTCAGATTTGCTTCTTGGAGATTGGCTCGGCGTAAATCACTGCGTTTGAGATTTGCTCCTTGCAGGTTGGCGTTTTTTAAATTGGCACGTTTGAGTTTGGCTTGTTTTAAATTAGAGCTGCGTAAATCCATCCCTTGTAGATCGGCACCTTCAAGGTTGCAGCCGGGACAGTTTTTCGTGGTTTTTAGCCGATGTAAATCCTCTGGGTTAAAGCCATAAGCTGGCATCACACAGCTAACAGTGGCCACAAGGGCGATCATGGCTGTAAGTTTCAGATTCATCGTCCGACTCACTTCAACAACCTCTTAGACATGACGTGCAGCCAAGGCTTAAAGATGCGCTGCCAGAACCTAGCATCCCCAATGGAAAATTAAAAAATAATTAAATTGATAGCTCAATTTTTGGCAACAGAAGATAGTTAACTGGGATATTTTGTCGCCAGCAGTTCCTATCCTAACTCAATTATCATAGCTGCATGAATGCTTAGTGGCTGCAACTGGAATCTTCACCATGTCCTCACCAGAACTCCTCCAAGCTGGACTGCAAGCGCTACAGCAGCAACGTTATGCTGAGGCAATTGAGCACCTCGAACGCTGCTGCCAGAGCTTTCCCCATCCCCAGTCATCGGACTATGTCCCAGCCCACATTGCCTTGGTGCAGGCTTATCAGCGCAGTGGTCAGGTGGAACGGGCGATCGCCCAGTGTCAGGCTCTCAGTGACTCCCCCAATCTGCAACTCCAGACCTGGGTACAGCAAGCACTCCGCTCTCTGAAAACGATGCGGCAACCTCTGCCATCAACCCCGGTCTCTCCCCAGCGGCGACGAGCCGCTGCTGGAGTCAAACTCGTCATGGCTCAATTTGCTGGCAACTTAGCCCTGGCTTCTGGGGTGACGATCTCACTGCTGGTGGGAATGGTGCTGGTGTTGTGCTTAGGGTTGTTGCTGATCGTGGACAGTCAACAGCCGCTCATGGGGTTCGCGATCGCCCTGGGAATCGTCATTCCGTTTAATTTGGGGCTGTTTTTGCTCTCGCCCTTGCTGATGGATTTGACCCAACACTGGTTGTATGGGACACGCTGGGTCACCTTGGCAGAGATTGAAAGTCAGAGCCCCGCCGCCGCCGCCGTACTCCGTCAGGTTTGCGCCCAGCGACGGTTGCAACAGCCCCGCCTGGGGATTATTGAGGATCAAAATCCCACTGCCTTCACCTATGGTTCATTTCCGAATCAGGCGCGGTTGGTGGTCAGTCAAGGACTCTTTACCTACCTGGATGCAGATGAAGTTGCTACGGTCTATGCCCATGAACTCGGCCACATTGTCCACTGGGACTTTGCGGTGATGACCCTAGCGGCCACAATGGTACAAATTACGTATCTGATTTATGTTTTGGCCCGTGAGTTCAGTGATGCCGGAGATAGCAAAATCAAAGGCGGTCTCCAGACCGGGGCGATCGCAGCTTATCTGTTTTACTGGGTCGGTACCTACCTGGTGTTGTACCTGTCAAGGACACGGGAGTACTATGCCGATCATTTCGCCGCCGAAACCACAGGGAATCCCAATGGTCTTTCTCGTGCCTTGGTTAAAATTGCCTACGGCATTCTCGAAGAGGGGCAACGTGCCGATAAACCCAGCAAACTGATTGAAGGAACCCGTACCTTGGGCATTTATGATCCCAGAGCCGCTGTCATGACAGGGACAGCCTATCGTCTGACCTCAGATATGGAAAAGATGGGGCGGGTGTTTTTGTGGGATATGTTCAATCCATGGGGCTGGTGGATGGAATTACAATCAACCCATCCGTTAACAGGAAAGCGCATCCGTGCCCTCAGTAACTATGCCGAGCAACTAGGACTGGTGGTCGAGTTCGACCTAGCGCGGGTGGTCAGAGAAGGGCGATCCCTAAGTAAACAGAAGCTCTACCGTAACTTTGGCCTCGATCTGGTGATCTACATGGGGGATCTGTTGGGTCTGGGGGTGGGACTACTTCTGGGAGGATTGGCCGTTGCCAGCGGAGCCGCGAGTTGGCTGGTGCTGATCTCCCTGGCATTGATTGGGTTTGGCCTGGGGACTTTGATCAAAACCGTGATTATGTTTCCTGACTTCCAGCGGGCTCCAACCACCGATATTCTGACGCTGATGTCAGACCCCTATGCCAGCCCTCTGCGGGGACAACCTGTGAAGCTAGAGGGTGAACTCATTGGCCGAGGTGATGCCGGCTATGTCTTTGGGTCTGACCTCAAATTACAGGATGCCACCGGGATGATCTTCCTGCGCTATAGCTCCCGGTTTGGAGGATTGGGCAATTTTCTGTTTGGGGCTACCCAGGTAAAAGCGATGATTGGCTCCCAAGTGGGGATGACGGGTTGGTTCCGCCGCGGTTTGGCACCGTGGATTGATCTGATTCACCTCCAGCAGAGTCAGGGCAAGATGGTTGAAAGTTACCATCGATTCTGGTTGGTGGTTCTGGGAGCAGGGGCCTTAATTTTAGGGTTTATATTACCGCTGATGGGTTGACACTCCCAGGCACTTCGAAAAAATCAAGGTTAACTTCTAACTGCTATCTCATCCCAATCAGCAGTCATCAGCACAAAGGAATTAGGGGTTCAAGTCCAAGCGTTCTAGAGCCAGAAAATAGACACGTTCCATGATTTCCTGGCTGCGGATCACCTGGCAAATAGTGGTAAAATTATCTGTTTCCTGCCAGTAGATAAGGGAGCCTGGAGGATACTGGGATTTGCCAACATAGACACAGGCTAAGCCTTTAAAGCTTTCATCAACAATTAATGCCCTGAAATAATATTTTTCCCCTGTCTCGTCCTCAACATAAAGGAGAATATCTCCCTGATCTTCATCCTTAAATCGAATATATCGTCTTCTCTCTGACATAAAAGAGGAAACTCTCCTCAATATAATTGACCCGCAGTGTAAAATTCATCTGCTGATATTAGTTTATAACGCGAACAGGATTGTGCCTAAAAAATTGGCTACTGCACCGGTGGCATGTGCTTGACTCAGTCTAATTTTTCACCGCTGAGGACAAACATCGGATCAACTGCGGCAAAAATTTGCTGACTCCCCCGTGTTTCTAAGCGGTTAACCCCAGACTGTACCACCTCAATGTTCCGCACCTGGAGTGCCGCGAAGCTCTCCGAGATCACATAGAGTCCTTCCAAGCTGGAGGCGGTTGCTACCAAACGCCCCTGGGGTTGGAGATGTCGCCAGACTTCTTGCAGAATTGCTTTCATTGGCCGCCCTCCCTCAATACAGACTCGATGGGGAGCTTGGGGGAGATGCTGTAAACAGTCGGGGGCACTATCTTCAATCACCTGCACATTACCAACTTGAAAGCGATCGCAGTTACGACGGATCAAACTGGCAACTTCTTCGTCCCGTTCAATGGCAATGATCTGACTGGTGGGACAGAGGAGTCCTACTTCTACGGGGATAGTACCGGTGCCAGCACCGATATCCCAAATCACCGAGTTGGGTTGCAGCCGCAGATGGGACAGAATTAACAGCCGGACTTCGCGTTTACTCAGGGGAATCCCCGGTAACCGCTCAAATAAATCATCGGGGATGCCGGGGGTGACGTAGGGCCAGAGGGAGGAAGACATGGAAAACCAGGCGGGGTTGAGTGGGGGAAAATATAGCGATAGTCAGACAGATGGGGACAACATCAAACTCTCAAACGCCGATGCTCGGAGCTTACCTGATGTACCATCGCACAAACTTTTGTGGCGACGGCTATTGGAGTACCTTCAAGGTTTCTAAACTAGGGTCGTGACACCCTGTGAGTTTACCTCCAGTGGAGAGAATTTCTAATAAGTAAGCTAGCACTGGGGGGGAGATCGCTTCTCCGGGCAATAATACAGGAATTCCAGGGGGGTAGGGGCAGATGCACTCCCCACTCAGTCGCCCGACGGCACTCGCTAAGGGTACGGTTTCTGAGGTGGCAAAAAATGCCTCTCGGGGAGACACGGCGGTGATGATTGCCGATGTCTCAGGTACCGGGGGCAAGGGGGGAGGTTGGTAGGGGGGGCGATCGCAGTGGAGCAAGGCCGTGAGTCCTTGAATCAGCTGCTCAATGTCAGCCACGGTGTTGCCAAAGCCAAGGATAAACGTCACATGGCGAAAGTCAGGAAATTCAGGAGTGACGCCCAGTCCCTGATGTAACTGCTCGTCTGCTGCAAAACCGCTCCATCCCAGATGATCCACTCGCACCACTAGGCGCGTTTGATCCTGAGCCACCCAACCCGGTGAGTGCTGGCTAAATGCCACCACGTCTAGTCCTGGAAGCTGCTGAATCGCAGTGCGTGCTTGAGCCGCTAGGGAGAGGGCGTGGGTGAAAGTGGGTTCGCCCCTGAAGTACCATCTGCTGACGAGCCGCGTCCAGGGA
>NZ_JJML01000011.1 GCF_000775285.1 Neosynechococcus sphagnicola sy1
CTCGAACAAGGGTTCGACTAACTGCTGCGATGTCAATTGCTGACGAAATAACCACACGGTTGTGGCATCGGGAACGCGCTCTTCAATCCCTAGATGGAGAAAGCGCATGAACGATAGGCGGTCGTTGATTTGGTACTCTAAGGATTCGTCGCTGATGTTGTACAACTGCTGCAATATCAACATCTTGAACAGCAGCAAGACATCGGTGGGTTTGCGTCCGGCGTTGCTTTTGCGAGGTTTGTCGTGAATTTGCTCCAGGATGGGGCGAAACTCTTGCCAAGGGATAATGCTGTCTAGACGAATCAGGATGTCTTGTTTCTGGGCTAGGATTTCATAACGCTGCTCTAGATCCCAAAGGCTTTGTTGTCCCATAGCTGTGAATGGATGACTAGTCTAATGCTCAATGATCTCATTGTTTCCTTGATGTGAGACAGCTTTGACTGAATTTTTCGAGGTGCCCGAAAAATGATTATGGGTGGCATTAGTAGGATTGAAATTTCTGGGGAACTATCAGGCGATGGTCAAAGACTGGCCGCCAGTCATCGCTCTGCTCGGTTCTAAATAGTTGAGAATAAAATCAATCACCACGGGCAACCCAGTTTGTAGCTTCAAGTTGCAGAACACAAAGGGTTTTTGCCCGCGCATTCGGGATGTATCCCGTGCCATCCCCTCTAGATCTGCACCGACTAGGGGAGCCAGATCAATTTTGTTAATCACCAACAAATCTGATTTGGTAATCCCTGGGCCTCCTTTGCGAGGAATTTTATCCCCCGCAGCCACATCAATGACATATATGGTTACATCTACCAGTTCAGGGCTGAAGGTGGCGGCCAGATTATCGCCCCCACTTTCTACAAACAGGAGGTCTAAATTGGTAAACCGCCGCTCCAGTTCTTCAATGGCGGCCAGATTAATCGACGCATCTTCCCGGATTGCGGTGTGGGGACAACCACCTGTTTCTACACCCATAATGCGATCGCCCTCCAGTGCCTGCGATCTCACCAAGAACTGAGCATCCTCCTGGGTGTAGATATCATTTGTAACCACTGCAATCCCAAACTGCCCTCGGAGGGCTTTACAAAGGGCTTCAACCAGGGCGGTTTTCCCAGAACCTACTGGACCTGCAATGCCTACCCGTAATCGACTCATGGCATCACCTGCTGCGGAAGGAATCTCGTCAAGGGGACTTCTTGGTAATTCACGGTATACCATAGCTGTAGATGTCTCTGCACCACCTCTTCTGAACGCATCCCATCCTGGGGCGACAACACTACTATGCAACTCAAAACCACCTGGCAGTTGGGCAGCAGCAATCCTGAGAATGCTGAAAATCTAGCAACCATTCAAAAATGGTGGGCAAGTCTCAATGGGCAGGAAATTTATTGGCAGCAGCGTTTATTATCTGCTACCATCCCTGTCCCAGAGCTGAACTGGGAACACCAGCGATTTGATGAGACCTTTCTGGTGACCCAACCGGAAATTCGCGGCATTACCCTTTACTGGCGTAAACCGCAGGGTACTCAAGAGCGCAATACCACTCCTAGCAAATTAGCCCTGGATACGGTACAGCAGCAGTTATATATTTACCCCCAGTCCCAGTCAGAGGTGGTGATTCGGGTACAACTGCCCCAGGTGCGCTACCAAACCATCACCCTTGATAATCCCCAATGGGAACATCAGCAGACTGACACTACCCAGAGCTTGATCCTACGAGACACAGCTCAGAAGTTGATTGTCGCCGTCAACTTTAGCCCAGAGAATTTTCCCCACGTATAGAACCCATTTGGAATCTATTAGGGATTGTGGATTAAGAGGACGTTTTAAAAGGGTAGGCTTTAGCCTCAAATACAGCTCAGAGGCGCGATCGCAAACCCTGTAACCCTGATTCTCTCGTATTAGCTTCTAAGTAGCTAGGGTGGTGAAACACACCCTGAATGACTTTTAAAACATCCTCTTAGAGGAGGGCTTGATCAATTAAAGGTGCAATGATGGCGATGTTCTTAAGCAATTCATTGGGGAGAGAGAACCGCTGTTGTAAATAATCAGGATCGGTGTAACTCAGCCACACTTTGTCATCAGCCGATTCCCATGCCAGCACCTTCAGAGGTAAATCCAGAGCGATCGTGGGTTCTGCGATCATGAGCGGTGTTCCGGCTTTCGGATTGCCAAATAGCAATAACTGCGTCGGACGTAGACTCAGCCCAACTTTTTCAGCTTCAGCTTGTTGATCAATACGAGCAAAGATGGTGATATTTTTTGCCTGCAAGATAGCTGCGAGTCGATCGATGGTTTCGGTGACTGAATAGGGGCTAAGCTGGCTGATGATGCCATTATTTACATTCATAGTAATCAGCATCCTTTACTTAGGATCGGGCAGCATGAACGTTACCGTTTCAATCGTGATCAATACAGCGGCTAAACCCATACTCAAACTTGCTCCGCTAGTGACAACCTTTTTGCCTGAGCGTGACACCATGATGATTCCCCGTTGAATTTCCGCATCAGCGATCGCTTTCAGGATGCTTCAAATCTGTGCCATACCGCCATCAACAAATAACTCAATGCCGTTCACAAAGCTGCTGTCGTCTGAAGCGAGAAAGACAACGGCTTTGGCAATTTCATCGGGTGTGCCGACTCTTCCCAGCGGAATCGTGCTGGCTTGGCTATCCACAAATGCCTGCAACTGCTCATCACTCAGTCCCAGGTGGTCATAACCAGGAGTTGGCACTACGCCAGGACTGATGGCGTTCACCCGGATCTGACGCCCTTTGAGATCGAGTGTCCAATTACGGGCAAACGATCGCACGGCGGCTTTAGTGGCGCTGTAAACGCTAAAGGCTGGAGTGCCTTTGATGGAAGTAATTGAGGCATTCAGGATGATGGAAGCACCGTCTGGCAGCAATGGCAACGCCTTTTGCACGGTGAACAGCACACCTTTGACGTTGATGTTGAACGTTTTGTCAAAGTGTTCTTCGGTGATTGATCCGAGGGGGGTCGATTTCGCCAACGCCAGCATTGGCAAACACTACATCGAGATGGCCTCGCTCTTGCTCGATCGTAGCAAACAAGCGATCGAGGTCTGCCAAATTAGAAACATCGCTTTGCACACCCCTGATGTTTTCGCCGATCGCGTTCACCGCAGCATCCAATTCAGCTTGACGACGACCTGTGATGAAGACATACGCTCCTTCAGCAACAAAATGTTTGGCAGTGGCAAGACCGATACCACTGTTACCACCCGTGACAAGAGCGACCTTTCCTTTTAGTTTGTTCATAGGATTAAACCTCGTGAGAATTCTAAGCTTGTGTGAATTATTTCTCTGTTGAGAGCAGTACAGACCAGTTAACTTGGGTGTAGGGTGTGAGGTGTTAGGTGTAAAGAATGCAAATGAGAAGTGCTAAATTTGCACTTGCGGCTTCATAGCTTTGAAAACAACAGATTTAACCCTTCAGTCATCGTTGGGTGAGTCAACACACCATCGCGCAGAACCGTGTAGGACATCTGAGCTTGCATCACCATTTGCACCGTTGAAATCATTTCACCCGCTGCATGACACAAGAGGGAACACCCAAGAATATGTCCTGTCTCACTATCCACGATCGCCTTCAACAGTCCCTCAGTTCGACCCGAAGTTCTCGCTCTGGGAATCGCTGCGGCTTCCAGTTTTGCGACACGAATCGCATATCCTTGTTGCTGCGCTGCGGCTTCGGTCAGACCCACTTGCGCCAGTTCTGGATCAATGAAGAGGCAAGAAGGAACTAAGCGATCGCGGCTGCTACGCTTACCGCCATCAATCAAATTTGATTTGACAATGCGATAATCATCCAGTGAGATGTGTGTATATTGCGGTCCCCGATTGATATCGCCTAACGCCCAAATTCCCGGTATGTTTGTTTCCAGGTGATCGTTGACTGGAATGAATCCACTTGCATCTTTTACGACACCCGCAGCGGCTAAGTTCAGAGAATCGGTAGTTGGCGCACGACCCACAGCGACCAGCAAATGTGAGCCTTGCAGGTGTATTGCTCGATCTGCAGATCGTATCTGAAGTTTAGTTGCATTGCCAATGCGCTCAGCGCCCAACACCGTTGCCTTGAGCAGGAATTCAACCCCCTCTTGTTCCAGCAAGGTTTGAACGGCGATCGCGATATCAGGATCTTGTGAGGACAGAATTTGTTCGCGTTGTCCAATCACGGTAACACGAGAGCCAAAGCGCCGAAACATCTGGGCAAACTCCAAACCAATGTAACCACTGCCGAGGATGATCAGATGCTCAGGTAGCTGTTCTAGCTCCATAATTGACTCACTCGTTAGAAATCCGGTTTCCTTGAGTCCGGGTAGGGGCGGAATCAACGGTCGTGTACCTGTGTTGATAAACAACCGCTCTGCACTGAGTATCCGGGTGATACCTTCAGGTGTTACAACTTCGATCGTTTTAGAATCAACAAATCGTGCTGTACCAATGATCAAGTTTTTACCTAAAGCCGCTGCTAAATTGTGCAAATTCATTTCACGTGCAGATAGCACCACCGATCGCTTTCGTTGGATTACCTCTGCTAAATTAACGGTAGGTACATTAGTCTTAACGCCATAAACGGCACTGTTCCGGACTGTATGGGCAACCTCCGCACTTGCCACCATTGTTTTGGTAGGAATGCAGGCGATGTTGATACATCCACCCCCAATCATCGTTGAACTGCGCTCCACCAGAGCGGTTTTGCGTCCAGCCATAACGAGTGCAGGTGCCAATGTTTTACCTGCTTTACCACCGCCAATCACAATGTCATCGTAGTATTCCGTGTTCATTCATATTTCCTTGTTCTAATATCGGCACGTTCAGCTTGATTTTTTACAAACTTCTGGCGGGTCATTATTTGTAGTCATCATTGCCCCGCCAGGCTCTTTAGAACGAATCTTTCATCTCAGATGAAGAAGGCATTCATACCGTCAATGTCAGAAAGGAAAGTCTCAATCTCGGTAATCTTGCCATTCTTGAGCCGACAGACTATAGCCACATACTCGTCGAGGAGACGATCGCCTTGCTGTGCCGTATTGTGCAATGACAGCGCCATATTGTCTCGACTAACAAGAATATGCAGTAGCTCAAATTTCAGCCCATAGCTTGCAAGTTTGCGGGCACGATCGATGACGGCATCGGCTCCACTGGCAGTGCCTGAGATTGTGTTATCGCCTGGCCATGTCCACTGTGCATCATCTGCAAGGAGGACATGGATTGCGCTCCAATCTCGCGCAGCAAGTGCCGCATGGAAACGGTGGGCAATGTCGAGCTTTGCATCGCGATCAACTGCTGATGCAACGACCTTTGTTTGAGAACGTGGCTCCATGTTCATGATTGTGATTCTCCTGTTCTATTTGCTCTTCGTTTTTAGCGATAGATAGTTGTCTGAACACCCATTCGTAATCTCATGTAGTTACTTCATTGCTGCCACAACCTCATCTGTGGACAGAACAGCGTTGGCAACATACCCAAAATTGATCAGTGCTGCCTTGTAACCGTCGCCCAACTCTGGATGGCGTGGGGCAGCCGTGGCATCTTTGACGACAAGCACCTCAAATCCCTGTTCAATCAAGTCACGCAAGTGAGCTTCAACACAAAGATTTGCCAGCATTCCGAGCAGAATAACTTTGCTGAGGTTGCGCTTACGTAGTTGTAAAACGAGGTCATTGCTCTGCGGTCCATAGACCTTATGGGGACTGACCACGATCGTCTTGCCATCCTCGATAAAAGGCTTGTAGCGATCGAGCCAATCCGCACCCGATCCTAAGAACCCATCAAGAGTGAGGGGGCCACTGCGAGTAAATTCCTTTACCCCCAGCATCATCTGTTCCAGGGTTCCGACAAATTGCCAGTTGTAGTCGGTGGGATAGTAATAGTGGGGAGAGATGAACACCTCAAAACCGTTCTGCTTTGCCGCTTTGAAGATGCGCTCAATGTTCTCGACGGTCTTGTTCTCCTTGACGCTATCACCCACCAAATCCCAGGAAACCCCGGTTTCACTCAAGACATCATTTTGCGGATCGATGACGACGATCGCGGTGTCATTTTTGTTGATGTTCATATCTCTTCTTGTGTGTTTACAGTTTGATTTGTAAGGGCGCGATCTCGCTGAATATTCTCAACCTCTTTACCCGCATTCTCAAATGCGAACTGTATAGTCCATCGACAATGATCAACCGATTAACCAGGCAATATAAAGAGATGGCATTCTTGTAGGGTGCTGTATAGCCTTCGGCATTAAAGAAAAGCGATAGCGTAATGCACCCAAATCATGATCTGACCTCCCTTTAAGCGATGGAGCGGCTGAGCCAGTCCTCGAAACAGGTCGAACCAATGAGCGAGTTGTCTCCTGGGACGAGCGTATGATCGTCCAGCTCTGCGCCGAAGTAGCGGGCGTGGATATCTGTGACGACCTGGCGGGGATCGTGGGTTGCGCTCAAGAATCGGCGGATGAGTTCGTCAAAATGAAGTCGGTCTGGACACGCTAGATCAACGATGCCGTTCACGGGTTCTCCCAGGGTGATATCGACTAGCGCGGCAGCTACGTCATCCGACACGATGGGCTGGATCAAGGCAGCAGGCAAGCGCACTGTTTGTCCATCGGTAGCAGCTTGGGCGATCGCCCCCATGAACTCGAAGAACTGCGTGGCACGAAGGATTGTATAGGGTACTCCTCCAGCCTTGATCAGCTTTTCTTGAGCCGCTTTCGCACGCATATAGCCGCTGTCAGGGATGCGATCGGCTCCAACGACCGATAGCGCCACATGATGACCCACACCCGCGATCGCCTCCGCTGCCAGCAGGTTCCGGAATGACTTCTCGAAAAATTCCAACACCGCTGCATCCTCGAAGGATGGTAAGTTCGTCACATCAACGACGACTTGAGCGCCCACCAGCACATCAGCCAATCCCTCACCCGTGACAGCATTCACCCCCGATGAAGGAGAGGCTGCCACCACCTCATAACCGCGCTCACGTAGCGTGTTTACGAGTTTCTTACCAATGAGTCCATTGCCGCCGATAACAACAATTTTCATGACAAAATCTCTCATCATTTAGAGAACAGTTGATTCACTTTTTCTGGAGTGGAATAACTAGAGTGGAATAAATTGACTACTCTCATAGAAACTCGGTAGGTCAGCGATCACGAAGTGCTGCCCGCAAAGCGCGATCGCTAAAAGTTAGCAAGAACGAGGATTAATTCTGACGAGAGTAGAAGAAACGATCGTTTCCTATTTCAGATATTTCTTCAGTTCAGCGGCTGCTTGGACAAAAAGAGAACGAACTGCTGGAACCTCGGCTAACCCATTTAATAGCCCAAAGTCATGAATCATGCCGTTGTATCGCACGGTTGTTACTTTTACTCCGGCTTCATCGAGTTTGCGTCCATAGGCTTCGCCTTCATCTCGCAGGATATCGCTTTCTGCAACCTGAATTAAGGCTGGAGGTAATCCTTGTAGTTGCTCAACCGTTGCCTGTAGGGGAGATGCGTAGATGTCTTTGCGTTTTTCTGGGTCAGCAATGTACATGTCATACATCCACTGCATCAACGGTGTCGTGAGAAACCGTTTCTCGCCAAATTGTTGATAGGACTCCGTGGCAAAATTCGCATCGACGATCGGCCACATCATGATTTGCAACTTAATGTGCGGTCCCCCGTTCGCTTTTGCCTTCAACGTTGTGACAGCCGTCATGTTACCGCCCACGCTGTTACCCACCACTGCCAGATTTTTGCCATCTACATCAATTTGTTCACCATGCTCGGCAACCCATTTGGTCGCCGCATAAATCTCATTAATGGCTTGGGGATACTGAGCATCGGGTGTGCGCGTGTAGTTGACAAAGACTCCTGCAAACCCTGAAAGCACCACAAGATCACGCACCATGCGCTTATGGGTTGGATAATCGCCCAGTACCCAACCACCGCCATGAATAAAGATGAACACTGGCAAGATACCTTTCACACCTTCCGGTCGCACAATGTTGAGTACGATCGAATACCCATCAGCGTTAATCGTCTTTTCAGACTCTTCAATCCCTGAAAGATCGACTTTAGCTGAAGCCTGAGCATCCACCAGCACTTGACGGGCTTCGAGCGGTGGCAACGTCTCTAACGGGACACCACCTGAATTCAACAATTTCAAAAATGCCTTCACTTCTCTGGAAAGACGCGGATCGTCTGCGACTTCTAAAACGCTCACTGTCTGTGGTTGTGCTTGAGCAATCATAGTAATCTCCTGTGGTTGATGATGGTAAACACTCTGTTGAAATGACAGTGTCAAGCTCAGGGGCTTAACACTGTTGTTTGATATGCAACGATCGTGGAATGACCAGCACCGACTACCCTAAGTGCTGTCTTAAAAATGCCAACGTGCGATCGTGCGCTAATTCTGCGGCTGCTTGGCGATAAGCAGTACTGCCCACGCGACTAAAACCGTGACTCACTCCTGCATAGCGACAGATAGTTACTAGAGGGTTGTCTTTCAATCCCTGTTGAATGGTTGCTTGAGCGGTGGGCGACACATACTCGTCCTCTTCACCCATATGCAAGAGCAGCGGTTTCTGAATCTTTGTCGCTTCTGCTAAGTACTTCTCAATGCCAACACCGTAGTAACTAACATTGGCATCCGCATCTGTGCGCGTTGCCATGAAATAGGCTAGTTTGCCACCCGAACAAAAGCCTACACTGCCGACCTTGCCCGTGCTGCTGGGATACTGCCGCAGAAAAAGCAAGGTTGCCTTCAAGTCTTCTATACCGCTATCCACATCAAACGCCCGGTCTAGCTCAAAGGCTTTAGCAAACTGGTCTTTATCCTCAGGATCGAGTTGCACACCCGGTTCTAGTCGCCAATAGAGATCCGGCACGAGCACCTGATAGCCTTCTTTCGCGTAATTATCGGCAGTCTGCCGCATAATGGCATTGACCCCAAGGACTTCTTGAATCAGCACAATACCTGCACGAGGCTGAGTACTTGGTGCAGCTAGATAGGCGCTAAACATGCCTCCAGACGAGGCTGGAATGGTTACATTTTGAGTTGTCATAAATTCCGTTTTTTAACAATTTGCTGTTTAGACGTTGACCTAATCAAACAGCGTTGCCGAATATTCATCAGACAGGGATGGGTTGCAGCCGTGCCGCGAGAAATTGACCGATGTAGTTTGCGATCGCATCCCCCTCTTCTTCCAACGCAAAATGCCCAGTATCGAGTAAATGGAATTCAATATCTTTCAGGTCGCGCTTATAGGGATAAGCGCCTTCAGCAGGGAAGATGTAGTCATTCTTGCCCCAAACAATCAGGGTAGGTGGCTGATATTCGCGGAAATACTCCTGCCATTGTGGGTATAACGGTGGATTCGTACCATAGCTATAAAACAGCGCCAGTTGAATCTCATCGTTTCCAGGGCGATCGAGGAAGGGTTGATCCATATTCCAGGTATCCGGACTGATCGCTTCAAGATTGCGAACGCCGTTAGTGTATTGCCACTTTGTCGTTTCCAGGGTGAAAAAGGGTCTGAGCTTGTCCGCATTCTCAGGAGAACGATCTTGCCAGTAAGCCATGATCGGCTCCCAAAATTCGCGCAGACCTTCCTCGTAAGCATTGCCATTTTGCACAATCAAAGCTTCTACTCGCTCTGGGTATTTAGCCGCAATCCGGTAGCCAATGGGCGCACCATAATCCATCACGTAGAGGCTATATTTCTTGAGATCGATCGCGGTAATAAATTTCTCCACAATCTCAGCCAGATGATCAAACGTGTAGTCAAATTCATTCACCGTTGGCATGGAACTGTTGCCGTAACCGGGATAATCGGGGGCAACCAGATGGAATCGATCGGCAAGTGCCGACATCAAATTGCGGAACATGTGGGAGGAGGTCGGAAAGCCGTGCAACAGCAGAATTGTGGGATTACTGCGGGAGCCAGCTTCGCGGTAGAAGATATCTAACCCATCGATAGAAACGGTACGAAATGTGGTCATCAGATTACTCCTTGTGAGTTTATAAAGGTTTCACTGCCTAACGACGGCTCTGTTGCTGGAAATAGTCGCGCCAGCTTTCGGGTAACGCTGCAAGTTGAGCAGCACGGTGCAGTAACTCTGGATTGTTCGGCTCACGGGTATAAAGTTGAGTGATATCGGCAACCGTGATATTGTTCTCATCCCGACTCACTAACTCGAGAGTGTCTCCTGTTCCGACTTCGCCCTCTTGTAAAACAGAGAAATAAAAGCCAGTGCGACGACTGGCAAGAAAGCGTTTCACCATATCCGGTCGCCCAAACCGAATCCCCAGTTTGTAGCAGGGTAGGCGCGGCTGCGTCACCATCAGTTTGACTGTACCAATCTGAAAGCGATCGCCAATGTTTAGTTCCGCTTCTTTCAGTCCAGTGGTCGTGAAATTTTCACCAAAGTTGCCAAGGGTTAACTCAGTGTCAGGTAATTCACTCCGCCAGTAATCGTAATGCTCAAAGGGATAAGCATAGACTGCTTTTTCCAATCCACCATGAACGGTTAGATCCGCCTGTCCATCACCGTCTAAATTGAGCGATCGCACCATCACCCGATCGCTAATTGGCTCTTTGAAAATGCCAGTTCTCACTGTTTTTCCGTTCCAGTTCACTTCACGGGGGAGTCCGACGTTGACAGAAATGAGTTTCATTTCAGATTAATTTCCTGCTTGACTGAAGACTTTTAGAGTAATGATTTGGGATATAGCCACTGCCTAAATAACTGTGTCAGGCGTGGCATAATTAGATAAGTGAGAAATGCCACTACGAGTCCAGTTGTGATGAGTTGATTGAGTAATACAGGCAACCCAGACAGTAATGGTGCCAGCAGACGGGTGAGAATCGCGAGAGTGATAAACACTCCCAACCAGGTAACCAACGCCATTTTGTAACGAGGCGGGGGAGACTTCATCGGTTTGTTAGATAGACTAAACCACGTCTCTAGTCCGGTCAGAGTTTGAACGGTTTCAGGCTTTTCAATCAGCGGCTGTAATCGCTCAATCCATTCCCGCCGAGTCTCAGATTCTAGCCACTTTTTGAGAGTGTTGTAGTGGTCAAATCGGACAATGTGGACATACTCAGGGTGTGCATGATCGCGCGGTCGAATCGCATTTACCCCTAAATATCCTGTGAATTTTTGGGCAGCTGTGGCGATGCCATGAAACCATTCTTCGTAGCCCTGCTCCCGCCCTGGTCTGACAACATGAGAAATGATGGCTGTTACTTGATGGTTTTCTGTATCTTCACCAATGGCAAGCGGTTCTTCCAACATAGATATGTCCTTGCGTAATTTTGCTGTATGTCTAACATTAATTACTGGCAGCGGTAATGGCTGCCATCAAGTGGTTAATGTTCCAGCGATCGCGATACCGAATGCCATTAATAAATAGTGTTGGGGCATCTGTTACTCCACTGTGTAAGCCGCCTTCAATATCTTGATTGATGCGATCAATATGCACCTGTTTGGCTAGATCTTGCAGAAATTGGGAAATATCGAGCCCGAGATGATTGGCATACTCCACCAGATAACCATTTCCCAATTCTTGTGAACGGATGAACAGCAGATCGTGCATTTGCCAAAACTGACCCTGAACCGCCGCTGCTTCCGCTGCCTCCGCCGCATGTTGAGCCTGAGGATGAATCTGGCGCTGTGGAAAATGACGAAAAATCAAACAGGAATAATTTGCTCCAAACGAAACACTAAGCTGTTGCTGAATCGCTCTGAGTAGCCGATAACCGTCCGCACACTGAGAACTTTGATAGTCTCCATACATCACCAGCACTATGGCGGCATTCAGCACACCTTTTATGTGATCTTGTGTTGAAGGTGGGACGGATAATGAACTACAACCTCGGTCTTGACTCACTCGATACCTCTTAGGAAAGAACGGCTTGACGCAGGCGATCGCGCAACCTTCTTTCCACAATCTAGATAAAGCAAACTCAAACCCTGCAACTAAATTGCTATTTGTGTTTGCTCGAATTCAATATAGGTAATTACCTTTTACTTGTCGTCCACTCTGAGTTGACACTTTTGTTCATTAAAACGATCAATGAATCAGCCCATCTCACAAAGGAAGGCTAGCTCCAACTCAAGTTGGCATCCAAACTCAAACTAAAGGACAACTTGCCTACAAACTGACAATCCCGCGTTTAACGGAAACAATCACAGCTTGAGTGCGATCGTTCACTCCCAGTTTGCTTAAAATTCGATTCACATGAGATTTGACGGTACTTTCACCGATACTCAAAGTAGCGCCAATTTCCTGGTTGCTCATCCCTTGTGCCATTGAACGAAGGACTTCTAGCTCTCGTTCACTCAGTTCTGGATTGCTCATTCGCTGCACCAGTTTCGCGCCCACGTCTGGCGGCACATACTTTTGACCGCTGTGAATCGTCCGAATTGCATTCAGCAGCTCATTCGGTTTCGCATCTTTGAGCAGATAGCCTTGAGCACCAGCCTGCAAACCACGATAGATATCTTCATCGCTATCGTAGGTGGTTAGCACCATGATCTGAGCCTGTTTAAATTCAGCACAAATCGCCGCAATGGCTTCAACACCTCCAACTTGAGGCATTCGTAAATCCATTAGCGTCACATCGGGTTGATATTCACGGAAGAGTGCGATCGCCTGCTGCCCATCTTCCGCTTGAGCAATCACCGTCATTTCTGGATCGCGGTCAATGATCGTTGCTAATCCTTGTCTGACAATGGAATGATCATCAGCGATCAGAACCCGAATCGGAGTGAATGGACTCATCATGCTTCTCTCTTTCGATTGACAACGACAACAATTTCTGTTCCTTCCCCTGGTTGGCTCTCAATGGTCAGTTGTGCCCCAATAGTGTCTGCCCGCTCGCTCATGCCCAGCAACCCAAATCCACCCACAGAAGGGATGCTACCCACGCCAAAGCCTCGTCCATCATCTTGAACGCGCAAGAGACATTGGGTGTTTTCATACACCAACTCAACCCGAATTTCGTCTGCATCCGCGTATCTGATAGCATTGGTCAAGGCTTCCTGCCCCATCCGCAGTAAGTTATTCTCAACATCAGGGGGCAGAGAGTAGGCTGTGCCTTTAGTTTCGTAGCTTAGAGCCGTATCCGTTGCGGCTCTCATTTGAGTCACAAGTTGATGTAATGCACTTGGTAAATCGCCCTGCTCCAAAAAATGGGGACGAAGTGCTGCAACGGAACGGCGAGCTTCAGCCAGTCCTATTCGCGCCAGTTCATCAATCATCTCCAGATGGGCCTGGGTTGCTTCTAAATCATCGGCTAACACCTGACTTGCCCCACCGACCTGAACCAGAATACCGGTAAAGGCTTGCGCCAGTGTGTCGTGAATCTCCCGTGCCATGCGGTTGCGTTCCTCTAAAATTGAGGTTGCTTCAGCCCGTTTGCGATCGCTGATATCTAAGTTGAGAGCATAGAATCCAATCACTTGAGCATTCACATCAACGTTGGGAATTAAGGTTGTATCGAGATATTTGTTGCCTGAAGGTAAAGGGATTTCTTCTTCAAAGGTTGTTGTTTGTCCTGCCAGCACTTGGTTAATATAGGGTTCAACCATTGAATATATCCTATCGCCTATGAACTCACGAATAGACTTGCCCAAAATATCGTCCTGGCTACAGCAACACCAAACCCTATAGGTGTAATTGACAAAGCGATAATGCTGGTTAGCATCAACATATGCAATACCAACAGGTAAAACATCTGTAATCAGCCGTAATTCCCGTTCTCGCTTACGCAATTCGGCTTCACTTTTCTGTAATGCTGCTGTTCGTTCTGCAACCTGTTGCTCTAAGGTACGGTTATAATCGGCTAACAGTTTCTCGGCTTGTTTGCGTTCGGTAATATCTTGAAAGGCGACGATCGCATAAACTACATTGCCCTGTTCGTCAAACACGGGTGTTCCCCATACCTCAATTGGGATGGTTGAATTATCTTGGCGAATATCTATATCGTCAATCGTGGTGCGTTCTCCGCTTAATGCCCGGATAACTGGCAGTCTCTCAGTCGGATAAATTTGATCCGTTCCCATCACATAAAACTGATAAACCTCTGAGATTTGTTCCGGCGATATAGCAGGATCAATCCCTTTACCCATGAGTTGAATGCCCCGTTGGTTGGCGTAATAAGGGCGACCCCCTGCATCGACAATACCTATGCCCACCGGAATGGCTTCTAGAAATTGAGTCATCTTGCTTTCGCTAGCGCGTAGCTTTGAGTAGAGCTTGGCATTTTCGATCGCGATCGCGGCCTGAGTGGAGAGTAGATTTAGAACTTGCGTGCGCGTAGCGTCTCCTTCGGAGAATCTTTCGGGTGTAAAGGCTCCAACCGCTAATTGATTTTCTAGATACAAAACGCCGACCAGCTTGCTCTGATTCAGCAGCGGCAAACAGAGAAGTGATTGAGTTTGATGATTCTGAATATAGGGATCATGGATGAAATGACCTTCACGAGTGGCATCGTTGAGGATGACCGATTCATGAGTTCGGATCACGTATTGAATGATTGACTCAGGTAAGCGATTCGTCATTGGAGTCGATTGCAGTACTTGAGTCGTGCAGCCACTTTCACCGCTAACCAGTTCACAAGCAGCATTGATTCTCCATTCGCCTGCATCCTCTAAAAGCAAATATCCGGTTTGCGCCCCAGCATTCTCGATGAGGATCTGCATTAACGAACTGAGCAACTGCTTTAGTTCAATCTCACTGGAAATGGCTTGAGCTGCTTTCATCACGGTTGCTAAATCAAAATCTACCTGCGAGGTATTAGAGGTGGTTCCAGCAGTGGTATGGATTGAAGAAGCGTTCACACCCGACGACTGAGAAAAGAACTGGGGATAGCGCGCTTCTAAATCTTTGACTTTTGCCCTTGCGCCCCATCGTTCATAGCAGTAATGAGTTTCTTTCATATAGAGCTGGGCAAACTTTTCTCTACCACGAGCTAAGTAATGCTTGGCAGCTAATTCATAGGCTAATGCTTCTTCTTGGATGTATCCGTTTTCTCTAGCCCCTTGAATCGCTTGTTCGTAGAACTCCTCCGCCTCAAGCAACTGACCCAAAACTCGCGCTTTCTCTGCCTCAACGAGATGATATTTATGCAAATAATTCATGGGTGCATAATATGCCCAGCGTTTCATTTCCGCTTGCCTTTCCGTAACTTTTTTAAAGATTTCTGCTTTTACTTCAGTGCTGCTTTCAGGATATATAGCCAACCTTGCTAACGCATCATAGAAATAGTATAAAGGACCAAGTGGTGTGCCCATAATTGGGATGAAATAAGGTTCTGCTACATCTGAGTTTTCAATAGCCTGAGCGTACTCAGAAAAGAGATAGCACAGATAAAGTTTATTAAAAGAGGCATTAAAGATTGCTGTTCCATCATTGGCTACTTTGTGTATTGATAATCCGTCCGCTTCATTGTAAAATCGACCAATTAAATGGGTTGGATTAACTGAATCTCCTATCAAATTCGCGATTGCCTGCTGAAACGTTTGATTCCAGGTCAGTGCTGTTTTCTGTTTGATTCGACTAATTGCTTCAGTGTAAGTTGTCATAGCGTATGCAACCTCTGCGAGTTCTTTTCCAACAACATAGAGTTGAAAACAATAGCAATGCGCGCAATACGCTGCGAATTCTAAATCCCCATTTTCTAGTCCAATTTGATAGGTTTCTAGCAATGGCTCCAGTGATTCTTTAAGATGTTCTTTCCAGTGTAGGACGTGTTCATATGCCATAAACAATGTCCTGGCTTTGAGTGAATGGGTATCGGTTTTGAC
>NZ_JJML01000012.1 GCF_000775285.1 Neosynechococcus sphagnicola sy1
TCAAGTTCAGCTTCTGAAGCATCCGAAACATTGTCGTTATGCTGACTCGAACCCCAACTGCTTCGTCTAACAGATCACACAGTTCGCTCAAGGTGGCATCATTATTTGTCTCAACTAAGCCACTCAACACAGCCAGATGCTCAGCACTGAGTTTGCTGGGGGTTTGTTCTGTTCGCTGCTTCGGACGGATAGTCCCGGTCTCTCGATATTGCTTCGTTAGTTTGCGTACAAAGCTGTATGCTACATGAAACTGTTCGGCTAGCTTGCGTTGAGAGGTCTTCCCGTCTATGTATCTCTCAACTATTTTTCTCCGCAAGTCTTCAGAATATGGGCGCACGTTTATCTAGATTAACAGTGGATTCCTATATCTTACCTCGCCAGCCCTACTAGGCTGAAAAACGCTATATATTTTGCGTCAGTCCTGTTACCCGGAGATTAACCACCATTCCAGAAGTACAGCGCGGCATTGCAAACAAGTGAGTTTCCGAAGCAAATACTGGACTCCTTCTAAGGTTGCTGGATACGTAACCGCCATCATTGCAGGGTGTAGTTTTGCAGTGTTGTGAATCTGAGCGACAAAACCAAAAAGTTTCTGGTTGGAAAAGGAACTGTTGACTGCCCAACCTTGCGTGGTTAAAGGTATTAGTTGAGTGATGGAGACCGCATCAATTCCTATCTCTCGCTTTAAGGCGGAGATCGCGGCCTGATCAGGACTTTGTCCCTCTGGCACTCGTCCACCAGGAAAATCTAAGGTTACTCGGCCAACGCCGGGACGGTAACTGGGGGAGGGAAGCAGGATACGATGCGTCCCTGAGGTGACAAGGTCATCGTCCAGCATGGGCAGAACAATCACGGAATCTGCTTTCTCAACCCGCCAGTATTCCAAGATTTCACCCTGCGGGTCTTGCAAGTGTTCCCCAATCAGGGTCATCCAGCGCGAGTGCAGTTCCAGAAAGCGATCGCGGGTTTGCCAGCATTTTTCTGATTGAGACATCATGCAACCTCTGCCTAGAACTGGCAATTCTTATAGTAAATTTCATAAGTATCAGGAGCAGTAACAGCCATCAGTAAACTAGTTGTTGATGTCGGTTTCAGAAGCCTGTGCAAAGTAGGATTTCATTGATTTGCTGCTGGATTCTCTGAGTTGCTAAGTGACTTTAATAATTATGAAATTTACGATGTGCTGATGGCAGCAGATAAGCTGGGAAATACACATTCGGTAAGAATGGATCAATGCAGAATAAATATCATTGTTGCCCCAACGAAGGAGTTATACCATGCGGATTGCTCAAGATATCACGGAATTGATTGGGAAAACCCCCCTGGTTCGCCTCAACCGGATTCCCCAGTCTGAGGGAGCTGTGGCGCAGGTCGTCGCCAAACTAGAGGGGATGAACCCGGCAGCTTCGGTCAAAGACCGAATTGGGGTCAGTATGGTGCAGGCTGCTGAGGAAGCTGGCTTGATAGCACCTGGTCAAACAATTCTGGTCGAACCTACCTCTGGAAATACTGGAATTGCCCTGGCAATGGTTGCCGCTGCCAAAGGCTATCAACTGATTTTGACCATGCCCGAAACCATGAGTTTAGAACGACGGGCGATGCTCAAGGCATACGGTGCACAGTTAGAGCTGACTCCTGGTGCCCAGGGCATGAAAGGAGCCCTGTTACGGGCAACGGAAATTGTCAATCAACTTCCCAATGCTTTTATTCCTCAACAATTTGCCAATCCAGCAAACCCCAAAATCCATCGGGAAACCACCGCAGAAGAATTGTGGGCAGACACCGATGGACAAATTGAGTTTTTTAATCTCCGGGGTTGGGACTGGCGGTACAATTACAGGGATTGCAGAGGTACTGAAACTACGAAAGCCAGAGTTTAAGGCGATCGCCGTTGAACCCAAAGAAAGCCCTGTCCTTTCTGGCGGCAATCCCAGTCCTCATAAGATTCAGGGTATTGGGGCAGGTTTTGTACCCCAGGTATTGAGAGTTGACCTCATTGATGAAATTATCCAGGTCAGTAGCGAAGAGGCCATTGCCTATAGTCGCCGTCTAGTAAGGGAAGAAGGTTTGCTCTCGGGTATTTCTTCCGGTGCGGCATTGTTTGCGGCAATTCAGGTGGCGAAACGTCCTGAAAATGCTGGAAAGCTTGTGGTATTTGTGCAGCCAAGCTATGGTGAACGCTACCTCAGCACGGTTCTATTCCAAGACCTACCAGAGGTGAAAGTTGCCCATCTCAATGGTAGCGATCGCGTAGCTACAGCAGTCAATTGATCCTGAGACCACCTCCCGTCTCACCACTCCAGATTGCAGGGAGCAGATGGGAACGCTGCGGTTTGGTAGAGTACAGGAGGATGCAAGGAAACCGAGGAAGGTTGCCTTCCAGGTTGGACTTGTTAGACAGCAGCTTTCCAGTGCGACTGACCTGCGGCGTTAAGCTCAAGTCAGTTGCCCGTCGTCACGGAACTAAGACATGCCGCAAGCGCCTATTTCGGTTTGCATTACCCTGGGGACTCGTCCAGAAGCCATTAAACTGGCACCCGTTATTCAACGCTTCAAGGCTTCTTCCCACTTTGACACCCACGTTATTCTCACCGGCCAACACCGAGAAATGGTGGATCAGGTAATGCACTTGTTTGGTCTTGAGGCTGACCAAGATTTGGCTATTATGCAAACCCAGCAAACCCTGACGGATATCACCTGTCGCAGCCTGCAAGGGTTAGAAACCCTCTTTCAGCAATTGCAGCCCCAGATCGTACTGGTACAGGGGGATACGACTACGGCGCTGGCAGCGGCGATCGCTGCCTTTTATCAGAAAATTCCGGTGGGTCATGTAGAGGCTGGACTCCGTACCGATGATTTATTGAATCCCTACCCCGAGGAAGCCAATCGGCGATTGATTTCCCAGGTAACCCAGCTCCACTTTGCCCCCACCCCCTTAGCGGTGGAAAACTTGCAGCGATCGGGGGTGGTAGGAGCGATTCATCATACTGGGAATACGGTCATTGATGCCCTGCTGACCATGGCTCAGCAACGGCCTGCCTGCGAGATCCCAGGATTGGACTGGGCGCAGTATCGGGTATTGCTCGCCACCGTGCATCGCCGCGAGAACTGGGGAGATCCCCTTCAGGAGATTGCCCAAGGGTTTCTCCAGATTCTGAAGCAATTTCCTGATACCGCCCTGTTATTACCCCTGCACCGTAATCCAGTGGTCAGAGAACCGTTGAAAGCTTTACTGGAGAACCATCCCCGGGTATTTTTAACCGAGCCGTTGGACTATGCCGAACTCGTGGGGGCAATCCAGCGTTGTACCTTGCTACTGACGGATTCCGGTGGACTGCAAGAAGAAGCACCCAGTCTGGGCAAACCCGTGCTGGTTTTACGGGAAACCACCGAACGACCCGAGGCGATCGCCGCTGGTACTGCCCAACTGGTGGGAACTGATTGCCAACAAATTGTGCAGGCAGCCTCAGAACTGCTGAACAACGCCGCCGCCTATCAAGCCATGGCAACGGCGACAAATCCCTTTGGTGATGGTCAGGCAGCGGCCCGCATTTTGAACATTGTCGAGCAGTATTTTCAACCCAGCCTATGACCCCCTCACTCCTGAGTCGTTGGCAAGGGATGTTTCTTGGTGCCATCTTGGGTGTCGACTGGGGTAAAGCTTGGTTAAAGCAACCCCATCCCCCCGGAATCAAACCTGCCATGATGGAGACCCTGCCGCCGGAATTGTCGCCGATGGTGCAGGTGAGTGTTCATTTGGTGCAGTCCTGGGGCGGCATCGGAAGGAACGGACAGTTCTCTGACTTTACGGTCTCGACCATTTCAGAACCGCCAGATCCGACCCTGCTCTTGTTAGCCCTGTTGCCCGTGAGCCTCTACTACCACGAGAACGCTGTTTTGCAGTCCCAGAAGTTGCAGCAATATCTGCGGGCGATCACCCCTACACAGGCTCCCCATTGGTCGGCGATCGCGGCTTCGAGTCGAGTACTTGGGGTCACCAGTTCCCTACTGGCCAAAAATATCTGCAACCCTGACACCCTGCTTTCCCATCTGCAAATTGACCTGCAAACTGCACCCACCGATTTTTCTGACCCTGCGACCGTTGAGCGGTTGGTGCAATCCTTGGCACAGCTGCAACGTCTCTGGGAGCGGGGGGCTAGCCTCGTCAATGTCCAAGCTAACCTAGATACCCTCCGTCTTTCCCCCTGCTTGCAATCGACCGTGATGGCGCTGTACTGCTGGCTCAGCACCCCCCCAACTTTGCCTTAGCCCTCTGCCGCTGTGCCCGATCGGGGGGGGGAACCCCCGACAACCTGTGGGCTGACAGGGGCGTTGTTAGGTCTCCAAAATGGGGTGCAGGGCTTACCCTGGCCGCTGCCCCTCGCCCCCAACCTCATCCAGAGCCAACTGCAAATGGCTGCCGATTTATTATCTGTATGGGCTGGCACTGCCGCTTCACCATTGGCATCATGGGGGACAGCCCCGCTGGTGGCGGCAGCAGGGGTTCTACACCCCCGATAACTGCGGCCGTCTATCCCTGCCATGGAAGAGAGTTTTTATAATGGGCCTATGCGAATGCCATGCCCCTGTTCAATCCCTGCCTTCCATATTCACCTCCTGAAGGTTTTGGAGTCTGTATGAAACCCAGTTGGCTTTGGAGTCGGCAACTGAGTCAACTCTATTCGCAGTGCTGCGCTGTCACGCATCAACGCTGGGGATCCATCTTTCCCATCCAGCCGTCTCAATCCACCAACGCAGCAGAGAACCAACCGGAGTGTCACGAGACCGTTCCGATTCATCCCTGGCTACGACTTTCCTGTAGTTCTTGGAAAGACCCCCGTTCCTCTACTGTCTTGGTGGTTGCCGTTCTCTCCCTGTCGGGCGTGGTCGGCAATCGCTTCTACAATGATCCAAAGCTGGATGTTGGTACCATCGCCCCAGAAACCATCAAGGCACCCGCTAGCGCTCAGGTTGAAGATGTCCAGGCCACCGAAGAGAAACGCCATTTAGCCCGCAGTGATTCGGGGACGGTGTTTATTCTCGACCCAGCCGTCAATCAACAAATTCACCAAGATTTACAACAGCTGTTGCAGCAGCTGCAAGCATTGAGACAGCTTCCGGGCAGCGTGCCTTTTGTGCCCCCGACTACCCTCTCCATTGCGAGCCAATCCTACCTCCGTCAGGCTCCAGAACTCGAGTGGCAACAGGTACGGAACGCGGTGGCAGCCTCCCCCCAAGTTGCTTCTCAGCGCTTGGAGCAGCCCCACGCCTCAGCACCCACCCAACCCGCCCAGGCCATCGCCGAACTCCTGACCTATGGCCAAAACTACTCCCCAGCCGCGATCGCTGAACTCTTGGTCAAAGTCGAAGGGGCGCGGCAGCAGTATGCCCAGCTACAAAGTACCCTAGCCAACACCGCCCTGGCAGATCACCATTTAGATGCCGACCTCCTGAATCTGTCGGAGGCAGACTGGCAACACACCCGCATGGGGGTGCAACAGGCAACTCGCCGCATGGTGGCTCAGGGAATTTTTCCGAGTTTGGCACCGGGTGTTCTGGTGGCTGCGGTACAGTTACAGGTCAGTGAGTCGATCCCCAGACAGGCTAATTCGTTAGCTACCCAGATAGTGATGACGGTGCTCCGCAGTAATGTTGTCCCGGAACCGAATCTGACCCAACTGCGGGCAGAGCAAGCAGCCCAGGCCGTTCCCCCCGTGATCATCAGCATTCACCAAGGGGAGGTGATTGTGCCAGCAGGGGGAAAGATTTCTGCCACCAACTTTGTCTTGCTTGATCACTTTCAACTCAGTCGGCGGGGCATTAACTGGATGGGGCTATTGGGGTGCAGCCTGCTCGTCAGTGGCTCCATCGCGGTCTTCTGGCTGATGGAGAAGCGATTCCATCGGCGATTGCGCCGCCGAGACTACACCCTGGTGTTGTTACTGTCCTTGAGTGCGCCCCTACTGGCCACATTTGGCATTTCTTCCACCAGCTTGCCCATGGTGGGACTACTCGTGGGCAGCTTTTATGGTTCCATTTTGGGTGCTACGGTGGTTTTATTACTCACGGGGATGATGGCGGTGGGCATTTCGATGCCCCTGAGCTTTTTGATTTCCAGTGCGGTGGGGGGCTTGGTGGGGGGAGCCTTAGCTGGACGGATGCGATCGCGGGAAGAACTAGCCCTCTTAGGAGGGGCGGTGGGGATCATGCAAGGCGTGGTTTACTTGCTGCTGTATCTGACCTTAAACACGGGGGGCCCCCTGGTCTGGTATGTGGTTGTGTCAACCACCCTGATCCAGGGTCTGGCAGGCTTTGCCTGGAGCGTCATGACCCTCGGACTCAGCCCCTATCTGGAGCATGTGTTTGATGTGGTGACTCCGATTCGCTTGGCGGAACTCTCCAACCCCAATCGTCCTCTGCTGAAACGGCTGGCAACGGAAGCCCCTGGCACCTTTCAGCACACCCTATTTGTCGCCACCTTGGCAGAGGCCGCCGCCCAAGTTCTGAAATGTAACGTTGAACTGGTGAGAGCTGGAACCCTTTACCATGACATTGGCAAGATGCATGACCCCCTGGGATTCATTGAAAATCAGATGTCCGGCCCCAATAAACATGACGCGATCGCCGATCCCTGGCAAAGTACCCTTTTAATCAAAAAGCACGTCAGTGAAGGGCTGGTGATGGCGCGCAAATGTCGTCTTCCCAGAGCTATTCAAGCCTTTATTCCTGAACACCAGGGGACGATGTTAATTGCCTACTTCTACCATCAGGCGCAAGAACAGGCCAAACAAGATCCCAGCCTGCATGTAGAAGCAGCAGATTTTCGCTATCCTGGACCCATTCCTCAGTCACGGGAAAGCGGCATTGTGATGTTGGCTGACTCCTGTGAAGCCGCCCTGCGATCGCTCAAAGATGCCACCCCTGAAGCAGCACTCTATATGGTGAACAAGATTCTCCGGGCTCGCTGGCAAGACAACCAGCTGATTGACTCAGGACTAAAACGTGAAGAAATGCCCTTGATTGCCGAAGTTTTTGTCCAGGTGTGGCAGCAATTCCACCATCAACGCATTGCTTACCCTAAACTCTCTCTCAGTGGCAGCAGTCGCGACTAGAACCAGCAGGCAAAACAATGGTGGTCTGCTTGAGATCGCCCGTACAAATCAGGCGATCCCCCGTCCAATCAGGTTAGAGGTAACGATGAACACCCATGAGTAACGCCACCAACGCCCCGGAAAATGAGTTGACGTTTGAGCAAGCCCTTGGGGAAGTCGAACAGGAATTACAAGCCCTGAAGGAACGATATACCCAAGTGCAGCAAGCAGAGCTGCAGCAAGCAGAGCTGCAGCTGCGCCTCCAAGCCATCACCCAGGAACAACAAGCAGAGGATCGTCCCCAACTCAAAGTAGAGCTGAAACAGATTCAGCAGCAGCTGGAGGTTTTAGAACTCGATCTAGAAAGCCGACTCTTCAACTGGAGAAGCCTCAGAGAACCATTCTGGCAGGCTGTGCGTTTTGGAGGCCTGGGAGTCACCCTTGGTTGGCTGCTGAAGTCCTGTGCGGCTTAAAGATGTCTATACCGGTTCTTCCTCACAGGCGATACATTCTGACTTCAGAATCCAGGAGTCAGAATGCAAGAAGTTTTTGTCATAGTGACTCCTGGCGTCATTCATTGGGCCATTGTTATCGAGGAGGTTCTATGACTATCTCAGAGGTAAAGATTTGAGATGATAGCGCAGTTGAGTGAGATTCGTAACTTCTGGCAACTGTCCGATCAGATTGCCACCGCTGGGCAACCGACACCCGAACAATTTCCAGCTATTCGTAGCGCCGGGTATCAGACGGTTGTGAATCTAGTTCCCTCGGAGGCAGCGAATGCCTTACCCAACGAGTCGGCGATCGTAGCAGCTCAAGGGATGGAATATGTCCAGATTCCGGTGCGGTGGGAGAAGCCAACCCGCGACGATTTCTCCCAGTTTGCTACTGTCATCCAAGGGAGACGCCACCAGCCTGTGTTCGTTCACTGTGCTGCTAACATGAGGGTTTCAGCCTTTATGTACCTCTATCGTCGGTTGTATGCAGGCGTTAGTGAGGCCCAGGCAGCGTCCGACTTACACCAAATCTGGATACCGAATCCTACCTGGCAGGATTTCATAGACCAAGTGATCGCTGATCAACGTGAAATTGCTGGGGAGCAGGTTGTTTTACGGCACCAAGATCAACTATGAAGTCAATTAACCTGCAAGCTTACCTACAAGCCAGTGCTGTTATTGATTGGCATCATCCAGGGATTTTGGCACTGGCTCAGAAACTTGCCGCTGGGCAGCAGTCCCCTTCGGCGATCGCCAAGGCTTGTTTTGAGTGGGTTCGAGATCAGATTCATCACAGCTCTGACTATCAGATGAATCCTGTTACCTGTCGAGCTTCAGATGTACTCCAGTATCAAACAGGTTACTGCTTCGCCAAAAGTCACTTGTTGGCTGCATTGCTGCGGGCAAATGGAGTTCCCACCGGGTTTTGCTATCAACGATTGAGTCTGGATGACCAGGGTGCACCCTACACGTTGCATGGTTTCAATGGGGTTTACTTACCCGATATTGGGTGGTATCGGGTGGATGCCAGAGGTAATCGAGAGGGTGTGAATACTCAGTTCATACCCCCCCGAAGAAAGTTTAGCCTACAAAATTCAGTTACCTGAAGAGGCTGACTTCCCAGGCATTCTCCCAGCGCCGCTGCCCGTGGTTGTCGAGGCGTTACAAGCTCACCGCACCTGGAAAGAGCTGCAGCAGAAGCTTCCAGATATCTCGTGGGAGTCAGCACAGCACTGGGGTTTGACTGGAGGCGAGGATACCACGCAGCCCTAGAGGGGATTACGCCGCGTGTATCAGGTGGCCTCCACAATCTGCTTTTAACCGTCTGAGAAGGTTCTAACCTACCTGTCACGCACTATATACAGATCTGTGCCAAAAACAAAGCGTGAGCATTAAGGAAATCATCCTTGAATAACTCACACTCCGATGGGTAGTTTATTGATGAATTGCGACAGTTTGGAAAAACTTTTAGAGGATCCCAGTATTAGTGCCTGCTTTACCGGTGGCGAGTTCAACTTTAACAATCTTGCCGCCCATTTTCATGATGCGCTGCTGCTCACTGAACCAGTTTCCGAAGGGAACTAGCTTCGTGAAGTAAGTGTTTTGTAGTTCACGCTGAGTCCGAATCCGGGTTAGGCTGGGGACGCAGGCAGTTACCTTGAACATGCGCATGGGGTGTTGTCTCCTGAATGAGTTTGAGAATGAGGACGTTAGGGTTCACACGATCCACAGGCCATACTGGCAAGGGTCATGCAAAATTAAGAATCACAGGATTTCTGATAGGGGTATCTCAATTACACAACAAGAAGGTTTGGGATGTCAGAAGTACAATTAGACCGCCAAAACCAATCTTGATAACAGACAAGTCTTTAACGAGCTAGTACTGGCTTCTAACGCCCCAAACCTCACTTAGACTCAGTCATTAAGCTGAGAACCGAGTAAGCAGCACTTAGCTTAAGCCAGAGGAGATGTAGTCGAAGTAAACACCCATTTCTTTACCAGCGTCAGCACCCACCAAACGAGCGGTGACTTCCTTCATGGCTTGGATCGCTTGAACGGTTGTAGAAATAGGTACACCCAGGGAGTTGTAGGTTTCCTTCAACCCGTTGAGTACACGCTCATCAAGGATGGAAGGATCCCCAGCCAGCATGGCGTAGGTGGCATAGCGCAGGTAGTAATCCAAGTCGCGGATGCAAGCCGCATAGCGACGGGTGGTGTACATGTTGCCACCCGGACGGGTTACATCTGTGTACAGCATGGACTTAGCAACCCCTTCTTTGACGATCGCAGCAGCGTTTGCACTGATAGCATTGGCTGCACGAACGCGGAGTTCACCAGTTTGGAAATAAGCCTTGAGTTTAGCTAAAGCACTAGAGTCCAAGTACTTGCCTTGAACATCAGAAGCATTGATTACAGAAGTAATTGCGTCTTGCATAGTTTTGCATTCCTAAGAATCGAGTAATCGTTGGGATACCTACTTAGTAAAGTTGCTCCAGTCTAGGACAGAGCACCAGCTAAGTAATCAAAGTAAGAGCCAGCTTCAGCGGCATCTTCACCTGAAAGCAATGAAGATGAAACGCTCTTCATGGCACGGATGCCTTCTACAAATGCAGAAAGGGGAACATCTAAAGAGGCATACATCTCTTTAGCACCAACAACACCGATTTCTTCGATGGGGGTGACATCACCAGCAACGATCCCGTAGGTTACAAGACGGAGGTAGTAATCCATGTCACGGAGGCAGGATGCAGTCATCTCTTGGCCATAAGCACTGCCACCAGGGGAAACAATGTCAGGGCGTCTTTGGAATAGTTGATCGCCAGCTTGCTTGACGATGCGTTCGCGAGACTCAGACAGAGTTTGAGCAATCCGAAGACGACGCTCGCCAGAGCCTACGAAGCTCTTGATCCGATCTAGTTCACCAGGGCTGAGGTAACGGGCTTCAGCATCCGCGTTAACGATCGACTTTGTAACAATACTCATTCTATTGGACTCCTCCAAAAGAGATTAATGTAGCGGTGGTTATGCAACACCAGCCACCATTTGGAGATAATTTTCCGGCATTGCGTTACCCGATATTGGTTTTTCGCAATAGTTTGTAATATTAGCCCTCATCTTCTGATTCGATGCTGGCTTGCTGAGGGTGTACGCAGCTAAGACTCAGCTAAGGTCGCTCTTGAGTCCCAGGCATGCCTGACTTAGCGCCCCTGTTTGAATTTTAATCGGTAATAGTTCAGGCGTAGCCGCTCCTCTGGAGCTAGACTGCTCTGTGAACATCACGCCCCTCTTGCCCCTGGCTGATAAACCTGATTCGGGATGTGATCGGCATTGATCTCGATTACCAGGTCAACAATGCTGGGATCTTTCACTAAGGGGGGGATGAAGAGTGCCGGATGGAGGGATTTCCAGAAATAGTTCACAAACTGCTCAACTTCTGAGTCAGTCATACCTGGTTGACCCGTGGCCATCCTTCGATGTTCAGCCTGCAGTCGCCATTTCTGACTCAGTTGGTAGTTCGGTACGTCGAGCACTACAAGGCTATGGAGACGGCTCCACAGGGGCAGGTACGCCAACAGTTGGTGGTTCATGTCACGGGCAAAGTCTTGGTCGGCGGAGGAGAGGATCGGCGGGGGGCCGAGGTGAAAGTTTCTGATGGGATGGGACGAACGCCTACAAACCAGCCCTCAAACAACACAATATCCACAGGGGTGATGATTTCAGGTGAGGTTCGGTCTCCTTGACCCTGCCAGGCTGATTTGTCAAACCGAGGAACCTGAATCAGTTGCCCCGCTAAGGGTTGACGGAGTTGGTCTAAAACCTGAATTCCTAAATCAATATCATGGGTGCCGGGGGGACCGCGCCAGATTAGACGGGGGTCAGCGGCTCTTAACTGCTGGCGATCGCGGTAGGTCTTGTAGAGATCATCCAGGGAGAGTGTCAACACCCGATAACCCAGATGCTCCAGAATCAGTTTCAGTAGCAGTGCCAGCGTTGTTTTCCCAGTTCCCTGACCGCCCAAAATTCCCTGAATCCAGGGGCGACCCATTTGCTGGTGTTGTTGAGCAATGTGCAGAGCCAGGGGTAACCACACGCCCCAGAAACAGACTACTAAAGGTTGTGGCACCTTGAGGGTATGTTGGCAAAACAGCGCTAAGGCCGGATAGAGTTCTAGAAACAGGCGCGATCGCTCTTCGACAACAACATCGGCAGTGGCAGTGGTAATTCCCCAAGCGTTGGCATAACCAGGGGTTTGCAGGAGCCAGGTAGCGAGTTGGTGTTGCTCAGAGGGTGTGGGTAGGTGTCCTGCTACCCAGTGGGTTAAGAGACGGGCGATCTTGGCGGCTGGCAACTGCTGCATAGGGAGATCAATGCTAAAAAAGCAGCCTGCTTGTGCAAGCTGCTAAGTTAATAGTTCAGATATAGCCAATGGTGTCAAGCACAGCCTGCTAGTACGGAGCCACAGATCGCTGAACTAACGCTGAGTATCAACAGCATTGACTGCATAGGGAGCAATTCAGGATTTGAACATTTGAACCAGCGACATCTATCTCAGAGATGGCAAACGGTTTAGCCTACTTTTTTAGGTTAAGTAGCGGCTACAACCCAACACTAAGGAGATGGAGTGGCAGCAGGAGATGGAGTCTCCGTTGGAGCCGGGGCTGGGGTTGAAGAACAAGCTCCCAGGGCAGCAACCAGACCAAGCATTAGCGCCAGACCAACAACTTTCTTGTTCATACACTCCTCAATCTAAGGGTAATAACGACAATTTCAGCCATAATAACTGAACCAGTCAACCCCAGTCAGGCAGACCGATTATCCTTAATTTCGTCAGTTACGAAACCAGAAGTGATCGATCCGCCTCAGGTAAGGGCTGAGCGAACTTTATCATAAATTATTACTTGTGGTTCTGTTCCCAGAGCTGATTGACTCCCGCCGCTTAGCCTGCCATTACGTCGCATCCGTTTTGTGACACAGATAATTTCAATCGTTCTTCAGATCCTATGCACAGGAGCCATTGGCAATGTCAGACCAGTTGCGGCAACCTTCCCCGGAGCTTTTCTTCGAAACCGTTAATGCCTACCAGCGCACCGCCACCATCAAGGCGGCCCTAGAACTGGATGTATTTACAGCGATCGGCGAAGGCAGGAGAACAATTCAAGCACTGGCCGCGCGATGCGAGACATCCGAGCGCGGAATGCGCATCCTCTGTGATTACCTTGTGATTCTGAGCTTTTTAACCAAAGTAAATGGGCAATATGGTTTGACCCAGGACTCGGCTCTGTTTCTTGACCGACGCTCAGAGGCTTACATCGGCAATGCCACTGAATTTCTCCTCTCCCCGATGATCATGGATGGGTTCGAAGATATTGTTGCTGCCGTTCGCAAGGGGGGTACCGTAATCCCTGAGGATGGCACAGTTGCCCCTGAAAACCCTGTTTGGGTGAAATTTGCCCGTGGGATGGCATCAATGATGGCTCTGCCCGCAAAACTAATTGCGAAGTTTCTAGACATCGGTGATGGCCGCAATCTGAAGGTACTCGATATCGCTGCCAGCCATGGGTTGTTCGGGATTGAGATCGCGCTGCTGAACCCCAACGCCGAGGTGGTGGCACTGGATTGGCCGAATGTTCTAGAGGTAGCAAAGGAGAATGCCCAAAATGCTGGGGTGTCAGAGCGGTATAGCACCCTTGAGGGCAGTGCCTTTGATGTTAATTATGGCAACGGCTATGATATTGTGCTGCTTACCAACTTCTTGCACCACTTCGACCCATCGACTTGTGAGGGGCTGCTGAAGAAAGTCCACGCCTCTCTAGCGGCGGGCGGCAGAGTAGTAACCCTGGAGATGGTGGCGAACGAAGATCGTGTGTCGCCACCAATCCCGGCGTCATTTAGCATGATCATGCTTGCCTCAACGCCGAGGGGTGATGCCTACACATTCTCGGAGCTGCAACGGATGTTCGAGAACACTGGCTTCTTACATAATGAACTGCACCAACTGCCACCTACAATGCAGCGGATTGTGATCTCACACAAGTAGGAGCATGGAACTACGGCGGCGGAGGAAAATAACGAATGGGAATCCTGACGCGGCTCGGTTTAGGATTCCTGGGTGTCTATGGATTGCTCTACTTGAATCCTCCCGCTAGCAAGCTACTGAGATGCAAGCTAACGTCCTCGACCCTCCGTCCGTCCGGGGGAAACAAGTTCCTCCTCAGACACCCAGTTCAGCAACAGTGAGGCCTGGAGATTCTGGTTCATCAACTGATGGTATTGAGAGTGTTTCGAGGGTTTCCGGTTTTTTGCTCAACATGGACGTTCGGAGTGTCCTCAAGCCTTTAAGGTGCTTATAATGCTTGCATCTTACCTCAGCCTTCCTCAGTTCCTTCCCATCACTGCTTTTATATAAAGCACTTAGCAAATGTCAGTCCAGGTTCATCTCACGGAGCGGCAACAACAGGTCCTGTGGGCAACAGTGCGTCACTATATTGCTACGGCGGAACCCGTTGGTTCCAAAGCACTGGTTGAGGAGTACAACCTCAGTGTCAGTCCGGCAACGATTCGCAATGCCATGGGGGTTCTAGAAAAAGTTGGATTGTTATACCAACCCCACACCTCAGCTGGACGAATACCTTCAGACTCGGGCTATCGGATCTACGTCGATCAATTGATTACACCGTCGCGGCAACAGGCCCAGCAGGTTGAAGAGTTATTGAGCGATCGCCTGAACTGGGAAGACCGGAGTTTTGAGTCCTTGTTACGGGGGGCAGCTCAGATTTTATCCCGGTTGAGCGGCTACATCACCCTGATAACAATGCCGCAGACCATTACCGCACAGTTGCGTCATGTGCAGTTGGTTCAGGTTGATCCGGGGCGGGCAATGCTGATTGTGGTCACGGATAATTACCAAACCCAGTCAGCCCTGCTGGAGCTGTTTCCTGGCATTACCCACGAGCAAATCCCAGACCCAGACTTGGTAGAACGTGAGTTGCAAATTTTGTCTAACTTTTTGAATACCCACCTGCGGGGGCGGCCCTTGTTAGAATTGCCGACCTTAGACTGGAGTGAATTGGGTCGGGAATTTGAACGCTATGCCGATTTCTTGAGGGCGTTATTGAGCGAGTTGTCACGGCGCAGTCAACCCCCCACCTGTACTCAAATTCTGATCAGTGGTGTGTCTGAGGTGCTGCGGCAACCAGAATTCTCGGAGTTACAGCAAGTGCAGACCTTGCTTCAGCTATTGGAAGTAGAGCAAGGTCAATTGTGGCCTCTGATTTTTGAATCTCCGGAGATGACAACCCATTCTGCTGGTAAGCGAGTCAACCTCTGGATTGGGGCTGAAAATCCCCTAGAACCGATGCGGAGTTGTGCTCTAGTGTCAGCGACCTATCGCCGGGGAACAACGCCTGTGGGCAGTGTGGGGATGCTGGGTCCCACCCGCATGGTCTACGAAACAGCGATCGCGGTGGTAGAGGCAACTGCCGATTATCTCTCGGAAGCCTTGAGTCAATCGAGGGGAATCAATGATGCTACAAATTCCTGAACAACCTTATTATTGCACGGCCTGTCGCATATAGTCTCCCCAGAGTTGAGCCGCCTGAGCACTACTGCCTGCGGTGGGGGTGTTATCGTCGTTGCCCAACCACACCCCAGCCACCAACTGGCGACTGGGTACGTAGCCAATAAACCATAGATCAACGCCATCATTGGTGGTACCAGTTTTACCGGCTTCACCCAGCCCTAAAGCGGCGGCCTGTCCGGTACCGCTGCGTACAACCCCTTGCAGCAGCGTGGTCATCTCCGCCGCGATCGCGGGTTGTAAGACCGGAACATTGATGCCCCCACCCTGGGCATAGTCATAGATCACCCGACAGGTCTGGCGTTGTTTGCGATCGCGGCAATCACTGCTATCCAGTATCCGTTGGATGGCATGGGGACGATTGCGGTATCCCTGATTCGCCAGTACTCCAAAGGCTCCCGTCATCTCTAGGAGGGTGACTTCACTTTGTCCCAGGATCAACCCCGGTACTGGCTTCAACGGGGCGGTAATCCCCATCCGCTGGGCTGTTTTGACCACCGCAGGTAAGCCGACATCCTGAGCCATGCGGAGGGCAATGACATTTTCTGAACTAGCCAGGGCTGCATACATATCGAGGGAGTCCTGATGACCATGACATCCCGCAAAGTCCTGCCCCTGCCAGGTCAGCGGTGAACAGGAATAGGAGCTAGCTGGGGAAATACCACGTTCTAGGGCAGCAGTGTAAGTAAAGATTTTAAAGGTAGATCCTGGTTGTCGCAGGGATTGGGTGGCGCGATTAAATTCACTTTTTTGATAATCAACCCCGCCCACCAGCGCCAGAATACCGCCAGTTTTAGCGTCTAGGGTAATGGCTGCCCCCTGGGAAAAGCGATAGCTGACCCCCGTTGTCGTCACCGTCTGGCGTAGGGTGGTTTCGAGGTGTTTTTGCAGCCTCAGATCTAGTCCCGTTTCCACGATAAAGTTTCCCTCTTGCGCTAGTTGCTCCCCCAGGAGTGCCTGGAGTTCGCTGAAGACCTGGGCATAGAAATAGGGAGCTAACGTGCTTTCGAGTTGCTGACGGGCTTTGGGATTGAGCTGAATCCGCGATCGCCGTGCCCGTTGGGCTTCTTCGGCGGAGATCATGCCCTGAACAGCCATCCGTTCCAGGACGCGATCGCGGTACTCCACCGCCGCTTCGTAGTCCCGCACCGGATTAAAGCGGTTGGGGGCGGGCAAAATTCCCACCAGGGTAGCGGCTTCTGCCAGGGTGAGACTCTGGGCGGACTTGCCGAAATAGAACTGGGCAGCATCCTCAAACCCGTAGGTGCCACTGCCTAAATAGACTTTATTTAAGTAAGTGGTAAGTAGTGAATTTTTACTATAGTAGCTTTCCAGCTTCAGAGCGACAACGGCTTCCCGCAGCTTCCGACCTGCAGAATCTTGCGTACCGACATACTCCCGAAACAGATTTCGGGCTAACTGTTGGGTGAGCGTACTGGCTCCTTCTCGGATCTCGCCGCCGCGCAGGTTGGTAACCAATGCCCGAGTAATTCCAATCGGGTCAACCCCTATGTGCCAGTAATAGCGGCTGTCTTCTGAAGCAACCACGGCTTTCGGCAGGTAAGGAGAAAAGTCCGAGAGCTGCTTCAACTCGACATGGGCCTGATTTTGCGGCGGTTGCAGGGGGGTAGACCCATCCCGGGCATAGACCACCACCGGCCCCTGGATCGCCACGGGCAGGGGCTGCACCGAGAATTTTTGCCATTCCAGTAAGACAAAACTCAGCGCCAAGGTCACACTCAGGCCAAACCCGATGAGACCATAGTGCAGGAGCCGCATAGACCAAGGGGGTGGATTAACATACCGGATACGCACAGCATTTGCGAGTTCAGGTGGCCCCAGGGTTAGCACATCTCCATGACGCAACAATCGCGATTTCAGCCGCTGTCGTCCGCGATAGATGCCATTGGTGGAATTTTCATCGCGGATCATAAACTTGCCCTGGGAACCTCGACCTTTGCGGGTGAGGGAGCAATGAACTTGACTGACCACAGAATTACGAATGACAATATCGCAGGCACGGGAACTACGTCCAATCACATAGCGATCGCCTAACAGGGGATAGATATCCGCTGGGTGGGTGCCCCCATTCTGAATCCAGAACTCCGGGACTCTGGCGTTTGACTTGAGAATCAGCTTGGAGAAGTTCACATTGGCACGGTACACAGTAGCAAGATCTACATCGCCCTCACCACTCCCAGCCCCTAGAGCATAGGCGACTGGGGATCAGACCTGAGGTTCTACATTTATCCTACAGATCCTACAGAACCCCATCCACTGGTTACAGGTTAGTAGTTCGTGACACCTAGTGGTCTGTCAAGAATCTTTTGAGGGGTTGAAAACTCTAAAAAACAACCCTCTTGAAGAGGACGTACTAGGAGTGGTTGTCAGAGAGAGGTGTAATCTCTATATTTCAATGCAAACTTCGACCCCATGGGGTTAGAAGCAAACATTTCTGCCCATGGGATTCCTAGCGTGCGGCACTGGCTGCGGGTAATGTTGCCCCGGCACTGCCCTCAACAATTGGCAGCGTAAAGTGAAATTGACTGCCTCGGTCTTTTCCCACGGACGCTGCCCAGATTTGCCCCCCCAAGCCAGTCACCACTTGACGACAGATGGCAAGACCCAACCCAGTTCCTCCCGTGGTGCGCCGCAGGGCTCCCTCTTCCTGATAAAACCGATCAAACACTACTTCTAGTCGATCTGGTTCAATCCCTCGACCTGTATCGGCGACGGTCACTTCCAGGAGTTTGCCGCCGTTGTGTTTGGCATCGATGGTAACTTGACCTTGGGGTTCGGTAAACTTGCAGGCATTATCCAGAAGTTTTGCCATCACTTCCACCAACCATTCGCCGTCTGCCCGCACCATAGGTAGCTCTGCCGATACTTGGGTGATGATCTTGGGCAGCTGGGTGGCCCGTCGCCGCGCCCGGACATTACTGATCGCCAATTCCACGCATTCTAGTAAGGGCAAGGCTTCCAGATGCCACTCTACCCGTCCGCTTTCGAGATGGGAGAGCGTGAGAAAATCCTGTACCAGTTCCCGCAAGCGCTTCGAGTCATCAAGGGCAGTTTGCAGCATCACCTGTTGCACCTCGGGCGGCATATCCGGTTCCGTTGCCAGACTTTCTAGACATACCTGAATCGTGGAGAGGGGGGKTGCGCAGCTCATGACCGGTAATCGCAATTAAGTTACTGCGGGTGCGATCGAGGGCTTCCAGTTGTTGATTGAGATCTTCGAGGTTGGCGTAGGCTTCTGCTTGAATCAGGGCGGCTCCAATTTGAGTGGCGATCGCCTCCATCAGAGAGACTTCACCCTCCACCCAGGTGTTGGGCACTCCCCCACAGTGATGCAGTTCCACAATTCCCAAGAGTCGCCCCTGATAGAGCACAGGTACGACTAACCACGAGACAATTTGCCATTGATGAGCCAGGTTGTCTAAGAGGCTGGTGAGGCGGGGGTCCACATGGGTGTTTTCGACAAAGACCCACTCCGAGGAATCAACGGCTTCTTGAAATAGTGGATTCCCTTGCAGCGGCCAGGTTTGACCCGCCAGGGGGCTGATGCCGTGACTACAGAACTCATGTTGAATCAAGGCATGGGAATCGGTGGCCTTGCAGCGATAAATCAGACACCGACAGACTTGTAGCGCCTGCCCCAGCTCTTGAACCGCAACCGCCAGAATTTCATCCGGGTCTAAGGAGCGGCGAATGGCGGCTGTAATCGAGTTGATGAGACGCTCCTTGCGTTCCTGGGCTGCAATGGAGCGATAGGCCTTGAGCAGCTTATATTGTCCGGCTTGTAGATAGGTTACCAGGCGATCGGCAAAGGGCGCTGGGTCAATGTTGTAGAACCCAGTGGGCTGATGGACGAGATATTCTCGCCGGGCTTGGGAAATTTTGTTGGCTAACTCCGGGCGATAGGCTAAAACCCTCTCTAGCAGAAGATCTGCTGCTTTACAGGCTACCTTGCGCTCAAAGGTCCAAATCCCCTCGAAGCGGCGGGTTTGATCCATGGCCGGGAATTCGGGTGCCCCGGCGTGGGAGACTGATGCTTCCCGTTCCCGGCAGATTAAACAGGTGGCATACTGCTGTCCCAGCACCACGAGATGCCATTCCTGACTGAGGAAGTCGTCCGGTTGGAAGGCAACGGTTTCATAGTGTTCGGAACGATGGGCAAAGTCTGTTTCTGGGGCTGCCAGCACATAAACTTGCGACGTTCGCCCGGAAATTCGCAGGTAACGGTGAGCCTCTTGGCGATAGAACCGTTCTCGCTGAAAGCTGGCAATAACCAGAGGCTGGTCAGTACCTGCCAAAACCTGATCCTCCATGGCGTGGGACAGAGCCGTCAGGGAAGGTTTGAAATAAATCTGAGTCCGCAGGCGAGGCAGGTCTTGCAGCAGGGCTTCCAGTACGGAAGTAGAAATACTCATCAATGTCTACTTTCAGTCGAGTCTGAACAAGATCGACATCCTAAAAACATTGTACCGAGTGGCTTCGGTTCCAATGCCCTTGGTGCAGATTCTGCGATCCTTCGGCCCTCAATAGGCGGCAAAGACCGAGGATAAGGCGGCGATCGCCTGCTGAATCTCTGCTGCACTGACAATGAGCGGTGGCACCAACCGTACCACCTTTGGTCCCGCAGGCACCAACAGTAACCCTTGGGCGATCGCAGCATTAACGACATCGCTGGCGGTTAATTCGGCATCCCCTTGGAGTTCCAGACCGTTAATCAACCCCCAGCCCCGTACCTCGGCAATCAGGTGGGGATACTGCTGAGCGATCGCCCGTAACCCACTGCGTAACTGCTCACCCCGCTCCTGAACATTGGCCAGCAGATGATTCTGCTCCAGGGTCTGGCATACTGTCAAAGCCACCCCACAGGCAAAGGGATTGCCGCCAAAGGTACTGGCGTGGTCACCGGGTTGGAAGACATCGCAGAAAGATTTACAGAGCATCGCTCCAATCGGGAATACCCCCCCCCTAGGCCTTTGGCAGAAGTGAAAATATCGGGTTCGATGCCTAGGTTCTCGTAGCCCCACAGCTGACCGCTCCGACCCATGCCTACCTGCACTTCGTCCAAAATCAGCAAGATGCCGTTCTGGTCGCAGAGTTCCCGAACCTGCCGGAAATAGTCCAAATCACCGGGACGGACTCCCCCCTCTCCTTGCAGCGCTTCCAAGAGAATGGCAGCTACGTGCCGCTCTTGACTGTCCAATTGGGCGATCGCCGCTGCCAAGGCAGCCATATCGTTGTAGGGAACATAGTGAAAACCCGGTACCAAAGGACTGAAATTTTTCTGATACTTCGGTTGTCCTGTGGCTGTAATTGTTGCCAGGGTTCTGCCATGAAAACTGGCATGGGCGGTAATAATTACCGGGTGTTCAATGTTGAGGATGGTGTGGGCATACTTACGAGCTAATTTAATCGCACCCTCATTGGCTTCAGCACCAGAATTACAGAAAAAGACTCGATCCGCACAGGAATGCTCCACCAACCATTTGGCCAACTGCCCCTGCTGGGGAATGTAGTAGAGGTTGGAGACATGGTGCAGGGTTTGAATTTGAGCGGTAACCGCTTGAATCAAGGCGGGGTGGGCATGACCCAGGGTACAGGTAGCAATGCCAGCCACAAAATCAAGATACTCGTGACCCTCTGTATCCCAGACGCGACAACCTTGCCCACGAGCCAACGCCAGCGGGTATCGTCCGTAGGTGGTCATCACATACTGGTCGAACTCAGCCGCATTGAACGGACTCGCAAGTTCGGACGTAACCGTTGTAACAGGGGTGTCTCTCAGGAGGGTGTCTGGACTCACGGCTGAACCTCGGGGATACAGGCTTGGATTTGGTATAAGTTCCAATTGTAAACCAGTCCACCGGAAAATCGGTTCAATCAGAACCCTCTAAAGGCTGATTAATTCGACGGACGAATGGGGCCGTTGTAGAGCACCGTGGTGTTGAAATTGACTTTATCGACCCGAACTTCACTTTCAATCGTAGGCACCGTGAAACCTGGAATGCCGCCCCGGACAGTAAATGTCCAAAATTCACCGTTATCTACCACGGGTGATTCGGCGCCAGGGCCGTGCATGGATGCCTCTGCTTGATAATGCTGTAACCCCCCATTAGCTTTCTCAGCAGCTTGTCGAGCAAGATTGCGAGCGCGGTTCACATCTTGCTGGTCACTGGCCAGGATGGTTAATGGAGAGGGCAGGGTAGCTTGTGCCACGGAGCCAAGCAGACACGTAGAAAGCAGACAAGCTGACAGGAGTAAGGCTTTCATAAATATTTTAGATGCTCTGCGAAGTTTTTACGAACAGGACAGTATGAAAAGTTCTATCCCTTACTATCCTGGCAGCCCTGGGTTTGAGTTGCTGATTGAGTTCGGGTTTGATTTCCTGACTAATACCAATCAAAAATAGATCTCTTGCGTGAATCAATCGGGTCGGATCAATTCAACATTGAGGGTCACAACAATCAAATTGAACTGTAATCCAAATCGCTTCCGACGATTGCGGTAACGCTCACTAGTCTTTTTTGAGGATGAGCAAGCACGGGAGATGCTGTTGAATCTCTCTGAACATTTTAAGAGCGATTTAGGGGGCTGAAAGCCTTGAAAGATCGTAGAATATCACCTCAAGATCATACTAAAGTCGATAGACCCTAATTTTCTAGCGTAGATCGACCGAATAGGCTTTCATGGCAAGGCGGTGTATCGGTTCTTAATAGTTTACCTCCTCTCTATTCTTGTATCTCACTCGAGTGGGAATGGCTATACTATTTTCTCGGCATTGACTATCGATACTTCGAGATCGATAGCGTAGTTTGAAATCCATAGTATAGCGGTTACTGAGTCAGTGATATACTGGTCAATACTTGAAAGACTTGTACGGCAAGGTCTTGAAAAATAGTGTCGTACTTTACTAAGAGCAGAAGCGCTATCTTCCCCAGCTTCAGGGCGAAATAAACCGGGTCAATTCGATGAATATATAGCAATCCCAAATCAGTTGAGCGGAATCTTGCTCCCCTCGCCCAGAGCGGGAGAGGGGTTGGGGGTGAGGGTCTTTTACGAATTACATAGGATTGCTATATGTGCTTGGTAAATTACAAGAGGTAGTACGATGGCAATTCCAAAAGATCTCGATTTTGAGGCGGCAGTAAAGGATGCTCTTAATGAGGCTTTGAAGGAACGTGGTCATGTAAATATTTTAATTGCTGGACGTACTGGTGTTGGTAAGAGTACGCTTATTAACGCGGTCTTCCAAGGAAATTTTGCAACTACCGGCCAAGGTCGTCCCGTTACTCAAAACACGAGAGAAATCAAGAAAGAAGAAGTTCCACTTTCCATTTTTGATACTCGCGGACTCGAAATGGCAGATTTCACTGAAACATTAAGTGCCCTCAAGTGCCTGGTTAGTGAACGTGCGCGAAGTAGTGACTTAAATCAACATATTCATGTTGCCTGGATTTGTATAGCTGAAGATTCCCGACGTGTTGAACCTGCAGAAGAAGAACTTGTAAAAATGATGGCTGACCGAAATATACCTGTTATTGCTGTCATCATGAAGGCGAGATCTGATCAAGGGTTTCGGGCTATAGTTCTACAGATACTTCCACTCGTAATCAATGCTGTTCGAGTCCGAGCAATTGAGGAAGAACTTGATGAAGGTATTGTACTTCCTTCAATGGGGTTGCGTGATCTCGTAGACTTAACACTACAAGTTGTTCCAGAAGGCC
>NZ_JJML01000013.1 GCF_000775285.1 Neosynechococcus sphagnicola sy1
TCATTGCCAGCACCCCCAGATAGACTGTCATTGCCAGCCCCACCAATCAAGGAATTGTTCAGGGTATTACCCGTCAAGGTGTCATTGAGGCTACCCCCCGTGACATTCTCCAGTAATGTACCTGTGGCAAGGGTGAGGGTGAGATTGCCGTTGACAATTTGACTACTGCCAATAGTGCCTAGATTGACGGCTACAGCTTGGGTGGTCGTTGTAGAAAAGTTGGCAATATCAGTACCAACAGAATCGGTATCGATAATGGTGTCGCTGCCGAGGGCAGAATCAGCATCGATTGTATAGGTATCGTTATTGGTACCCCCATCCAAGGTGTCATTGCCCGCATCCGCCTGGAGATTGTCATTGCCGCTACCTCCAAAGAGACTGTCATTGCCAGTGCCACCGACCAGGGAATTGTTCAGGGTGTTGCCAATGAGGACATCATTCAGGCTGCCCCCGGTGACATTCTCAATCTGAGAGCCGCTAGCTAGGGCCAGGGTAAGGTTACTATTGATGGTTTGACTACTGCCAGTGACTCCCAAATCTACGATTACAGCCTGGGTCGTAGTCGGGGAAAAGTCCAGAGTCTCAGTACCACTGATATCGGTAACTGTGTCACTCCCTAGGGCTGTATTGGCATTAAATCGATAGCGGTCATTCCCGGCCCCGCCATCGAGGACATCATCCCCCGCATCACCCTGGAGCGTATCGTTACCATTACCTCCAGATAGCTGATCGTTCCCTGCGCCTCCCACAAGGGAGTTGTTCCCAGTACTACCGTTCAGGATGTCATTGCTACTGCCACCTATCGCATTTTCAATCGGAGTTCCACTGGATATCGTCAGCGTTAAATTACTATTGATGAATTGGCTACTGCCAACAGTGCTCAGGTTAACGGTAATGCTCTGGGCTGAGGTAGGAGAAAAATCAAGGACATCGGTGCCAGCAGAGTCCGTAACCGTGTCGCTCCCTAGGGCAGAATCTGTATTGAATCGGTAGCTATCATTGCCAGCATCCCCCTGAAGGCTGTCATTGCCTGCGTCTCCTTGCAGGGTATCATTCCCCGTATCTCCCAGAAGACTGTCATCGCCCGTTCCCCCAAGGAGTATATTTGCTCGGCTATTACCAGTTAGCAGGTCATTAAGACTACCTCCCGTTACATTTTCCATCTGGGTGGCACCTGCCAGGGTCAAGGTGAGGTTACCATTGACAACTTGACTGGTGATCGTGGCTAAGTTGACGGTAATCGTCTGGCTGCTGGTCTCAGAGAAATCGAGGCTATCCGTACCACTGGAGTCATTGACAAGGTCGCTGCCAAGAGCTGTATTGGTGTTGAATTTATAGCTGTCATTGCCGCTACCCCCCCAACAGAGAATCAGTGCCAGCATCACCTTGGAGGGTGTCGTTGCCGTTCCCCCCGGATAGGCTATCGTTCCCTGCCCCCCCCGGACAGGGAATTGTTGAGAGTGCTGCCGGTCAGGGTGTCATTAAGGCTACCCCCGGTGACGTTTTCTATCTGAGTAGTACTTGCCACCGTCAAGGTGAAGTTGCTATTCACAACCTGACTTGAGGTGGTTCCCAGATTCACCGTGATGGTCTTGGTGGTGGTACCAGAAAAGTCGAGGCTATCTGTAGTCCCACTGGCATCGTTGACAAGGTCACTGCCCAAGGTGGTGTCTGTGTTGAACCGATAGCTGTCGTTCCCATCTCCACCGAAAAGCTGATCGTTGCCTGCTTCCCCAGTAAGGGTATCGTTGCCACTACCACTACCACTGATGTCGCCACCATAAAGGGTGTCATTGCCTGCTCCACCCAAAAGCTGGTCATCGCCCCCGATGCCCTTGAGGATGTTATCGAGGGTACTTCCAGTTAAGACATCGTTTAAGCTCCCTCCTGTGACATTTTCAATCTGGGTGCCACTGCTCAGGGTCAGGGTCAGGTTACCGTTGATGGTTTGACTGCTGCCAGTTGTCTCTAAATTGACGGTAATGGCCTGAGTCGTGGTTTCAGAAAAATCCAGGAGATCAGTACCGCTGGAGTCAGTAATCGTGTCACTCCCCAAGGCAACATCCGTATCAAATCGATAGATGTCATTGCCATCATTGCCAAATAGCAGGTCGTTGCCAGCCCCACCACTGAGGGTGTCGTTGCCACTGCCTGCGGTATCTGCTGCGTCACCGCCATAGAGGGTATCATCGCCATCATTGCCGAATAGCTGGTCGTTGCCAGCCCCACCACTGAGGGTGTCGTTGCCACTGCCTGCGGTATCTGCTGCGTCGCCGCCATAGAGGGTATCATTGCCATCATTGCCGAATAGCTGGTCGTTGCCAGCCCCACCACTGAGGGTGTCGTTGCCACTGCCTGCGGTATTTGCTGTGTCGCCGCCATAGAGGATATCATCGCCGTCATTACCCAACAGCAGGTCGTTGCCTTCATTGCCGCTGAGGGTGTCAATGCCACTGCCCACGGTATTTGCTGCGTCGCCGCCATAGAGGGTATCATCGCCATCATTACCCAACAGCAGGTCGTTGCCAGATCCAGCAATCAGTAAATCAGCACCGCTGCCAGCCGTATTGACTTCATCGCCCCCATAGAGAAAGTCATCGCCATCGCTACCGAATAATTGGTCATTTCCAGTATTCCCTCTGAGGGTATCATTCCCACTCCCAGCACTATCTAAGGTATCGCCACCGTATAGGGTGTCATTTAATGCCAAACCAGAGATGTGGTCATTCCCTGCTAGACCGATGAGCAGATCATTGTTGTCATCCGTACCGGTAATAATGTCGTCACCTGGGGTGCCGATAAAGGTGTTGGGTGGGGAGAGGGTGTGACTACCCAGATCGGTAAACACACCAGTGCCAATGCTGATCCACTCCTGAGATGGATCAAAGGCATCGGTATTACTAAAGTCACCGGTGCTAACCGTGCCTTTGCGTTGGAGAGATTGATCAGCTGTACTAACACCGTTTCCTGTCCAGGCGGTGCCAGGGTCGAAGTTAATTTGACCAATGGAATCTACAACGGTGCCTGAGGGCACTTGCACCAGGGTAATGGCTGAGTCGCCGACATAGAACAAGCTATCGCTGGTCGTGAACTTATCGACACCCGTACTCGGACCCGTTGTATAGGTTGGCAGCGCATTTAACTGATCAATCAGCGCGGAATCCGTGGCATCAATACTGGCAAGAATGAACACATCCCCTGGGGGGAGTGTAATGGCAGGTAAGGGGAGAGAAATTGCCGTGGTGGAGTAGCCCGAGCCAGAATTTTGTCGCCGTGTAATTTGAATCCGATAACCCGATAGATCAACCGGATTGGTGGTGGGATTGTAAATCTCCAGCACTCGATTGTTAGTAGGGGTGGAGATATATTCCGAAAAGAACAGGTTAGTGGTCATGGCATCGCTACGTCCTACTGAATTACCATTCCGCAACCCTTAAATAAAAGAACCTGCTGGATGAGCCTTCAAACCAGCAGGCCAAAAAAGACTGCAATCAAGCATTAACTTAGACCAAAACCAAAAATATCCAGGTTTAGGTCACGGAAAGCGTCCCGGAAATGGCATTAATGTTGATGGCGGAACCCAGGGTGTTAGTTTGAGCAGTACCCAGAGATCCATCTGAACCCAGGGTCAGGGCACTAATTTGGCCATTCGTGAGAGTAACGCCAAAGGTGCCAGAACCACCTACTGCAAAGGCACTGGAAGCAACACCATCATTGGCGGCACCGGCCAAGGCATTGACTTTACCTACTGCACCAGCAACCGCAGCACTGGTCACTGCGGTACCACCAGCATCAAGTGTAAACGAGGCCGCACCTGCTGCCCCCCCCCTCTCCTGCAAGGGCCGCAGGAACTAAACCTAGGGCTGCGGTGGTAGTCGCTAAAACACAAAAAGCAGCCACTCTTGGACATTTAATAATCATTATTGGTTGACTCCCTGGTGTGACTGAATGGTGTGAACTAATTCAGTATGTTTTTATCTCTGAAGCTGGGATATATACGATCTACTTGCGCCAATTCCTAGGACTCGTTCTTACAACGGTTATAACAATCCTCTTGATCCAGCGTCAATTAAGGTTCAATGAAGAGTTGATGAAGGTTTTTTTCTGCCACATTTGTTGATACGCAGATTCCATCTGTCGGGTAAAAATTTTGGCTTGCCACAGGGGAGCGGTGCGCCGAGATTTGTGTAACTGAAGGGCAATCTGATCGCGCAAGCTTGGATCGGAACCCAACCTAACTCCCCAATCTACGTATTCTTCCGCAGAGTAGGCAATGCCAGCGGTAATGCCGACGTTTCGCAACATACTGTAACTGTTGCGAGCTGCAAATTGTTCCCCCACCCTGGTGATGAGGGGAATTCCCATCCAGAGGGTTTCCAGGGTGGTAGTAGCGCCGTTATAGGGGTAGCTATCGAGGACTATATCGGCGATCGCTAGATTGGCTCGATGTTCTGCCTCGGTGGAGGTACGAGGCAAAAAACGTAATCGCTGGGGACTGACCCCCATGTCCTCAGTCAATTGATTAAACTTTGCAATGGTTGCCGCCTGGTCGGCTAATCCCTTGATTAATAAGTAGCTATTGGGTACTCGTTGCAAAATTTGTAGTTGCAACTTTACTGTGTTGAAGTGACGCTTGAAACCAGATTGCACACTCAGATAGACCACGGCATCCGGGGAAATATTTAACTGTTCCCGACGCAGGGTGGGCCGATCAACTTCAAAGCCATCCACGGCGATATAGGTTTGGGGAAGCCGCCAGATCTTTTCCTGGTAGTAATCTTGCGCTGCTTCAGGTAGTACATAGGGATCGGCAATGAAATAGTCAATTGTGGGCAGACCGCTGGCATCCCAGCCCAGCCAGGTGATCTGCACTGGGGCTAGTTTCAAAGCCATGACGGCACAGGTGATGTCAAGGGTGAGACTGTCTAGATCCACTAGAATATCCAGTTGATCTTGGGCAATTTGCGCTGCAATTTCTTCAGCCTTCGTGCCAAATACATAGGCTTGATCTGCCTGCTGGTGGTACCACTGCTGTAAGGGATCTTTTAAGTCTGGTTGATAGGCTACGAAATAGACATAAATGCGAAACTGGTCACGGTCATGGTGCTGGAGTAAGGCTCGTGCCAAGAACCCAACGGAATGGCTACGGAGACAGTGGGAGAGATAGCCGACTTTTAGGGGGCGATGGTCAAGAACCCGCCTAGCTTCGGGGGAGGGGCGACGCAAATGGCCATCACCCTTGACTGGAGAGATGTTTTGTGAGTCAAAGACAGGAGATACCTGCCTTGGTGGTAGAAATTGTCGATAATGGTGTTCAATGCTGGTTTGGCAGAGAGCTGCGATCTGATTCTGGAGGGGTCTGTAAATTTCAGGGGCATCGACCAGATAAAGGGTCTGGGACAGGGATAACAACAGGGGTAAGGCAACATTGACCTCTAACACCGTGGTTGATGTTGCCACAAGTGCTGTCAATGCAGATCTTTGGGCTGCACTGACTGTCAGAATTTCTTGCCAATCGGCACCGATTAACAGGCTGGTCTGCAAGATCTGTCCCAGGGCGATCGCTCGGGCCGGTAGGGTGGTGGCGGTAGCTGCTATTCTGTGGGCTGTTTCCCATGCCTGCACATAGTGATGCGAGAAGAGATAACTATTAAACAGCAAACTTAAGCCATCAGGGTGTTCTGGCTGGAGGCTGAGGATAAGTTGGGCAAATTGCGTGGCTAGGTTGGCTCTCGATCTAACATAAAGGGCAACTTTGGCAGCCTGGAGTAACACCTCAGCATAGGCAGAAGCTGGCTGGGCATAGGGTAAGCAGGCGGAGGCAAACGCCAGGGAAATGGGGTGGATGAGGGCATTCTCTAGGACGATTTTCAGCACCAACAGCAATAGGGTTGAGTCAAGGGCTGGTGGGAGAGCTTGTAACATGGCCAGAACGTGGAGCAGCGTCCCTGGTGTGTCGGTTTGCAGGGCTGCAACGTCTGCTGCCAGTAGCGAATTCAATAAGACATGGCAATTGTCGGAGGCAGGGAGAGACAGATGCTGTAAATTGATCGAGAGAAGTCGCTCCCTTAGCTCCCAAGCCGTCTGATAGTCCTGTTGTTGATCCCGGCGATCGGCTTCGGTCTTGAGGACTTGGACGAGTTCGGTGATCAAGGCTGTCTGTGCTTCCGGAGCGGCATTGTCCAGGGCAGACATCCAGGTTAATTGGGCTTCTAAGTCCTGGCCTTGTAAGAGCAAGGACAGACCTAAGTACCAGTAGTAACAGGTGGTTTCCGGCGAGGCGGCAATAAGGGCTTCGTACAGGCTGGCGGCTTGACTCAAGGCACCATTCGTCAGGGCTTGGTGGGCTTTAGCGGCCTGGGACACCTGTGAATTCAGGGAAAAATCAGAGATTTTTTGTTCCATGGAAGTCGGGTAAGGGAACGATTGTCTGGACGTACCGCTGCCACATTTGTTGATAGGCCGTTTCCATCTCCCTGGCAAACTGGGGAGCATTCCAGAGGGGAGCTGAGCGGCGAGCCTGAAGGAGTTGGAGCGTGACTTGATCTCGCAGCCTGGCATCGGTGCCGAGACGGATGCCCCAGGCAACATAGTCTGAGTCGCTGTGGGCAATGCCAGCATCCACGCCCACATTACGCAGCATCGTGTAGCTGTTGCGGGCTGCAAATTGTTCTCCCACCCGAGTCACGAGGGGAATCCCCATCCACAAGGCTTCTAAGGTTGTGGTGGCTCCTGTATAGGGGTAAGTATCCAGAACCACATCTGCGATCGCCAAATTGGCGCGATGCTGTGCCTCCAGCGTTTGTAAGGGTAAAAATCGCAGGCGATCGCGATCGACCCCGGCTTGATCGGCCAACTCTAGAAAACTGGTTTTAAGTAATCCTTGATCTCCCAAACCCTTGATCAAGAGATAGCTTCCAGGAACCCCCTGGAGAATTTGTAGTTGCAAGCGGATGGTGTCAGGATGACGTTTTTTACCAACCTGAGCGGTTAGATAGACCATGGCGCTGTCGGAAATGGCCAAATCGGCGCGATCTAGGGTGGGCAGATCAACTTCAAAGCCATCGACTGCAATATAGGTTTGGGGAAGCCGCCAGATCTTTTCTTGGTAATAATCTTGAGCTGATTCAGGCAACACATAGGGATCGGCAATAAAGTAGTCAATGGCAGGGAGACCAGCGGCATCGTAGCCTAACCAGGTGACTTGCACGGGAGCGGGTTTCAATGCCATGACGGCTAGGGTCAGCTCCAGGGTCAGGCTGTCGAGATCTACTAATACATCAATTTGATCTTGATGAATTTGCTCTGCAATCTCCAACGTATCCGTTCCCAGAAGGCGCACCTGCTCAATGTTTTGCTTAAACCACTGCTGAACCGGGTCTTGGGAACTTTCTTGATAGTTCACCATGTAGCCGTAGATGTGAAATTGCGCCCGATCATGGTGGTGCAGTAGCGATCGCACCAAAAAACCGACGGAGTGGCGACGCAGGCAATGGGACAGGTACCCAATGCGCAACGGACGACCAAGCGCCCACTGTTGTCCGCGTTGCTGGTGTTGCTGTTGATATTGTTCGACCGCAGCAGCATAGAGCCGTTGCAGCGTGGTCTGAAAAAATCGGGAAATTGGCTGCTGACAGCGGTGAAACTGCTGGGGAGCATCTTGAAGATAGGGGAGCATGAATAAAGACAGCAGCAGATTTCCAGCTTCGGATGCCGTCAAAACGGTTGGTGGATCGGTTTCCAGGGTCAGGGCCAGGGCGGCTTGCTCCTGCCCCACCTTCAAGGCTTCTTGCCAGTAGCCACTACACATGAGCATAGAGCGGAGCAACAGATAGAGAAAATAAAGTTTTTTCAGGGGTATGGGTAGCCAGGGAGATCAATTCGCGGGTCGTTGCCATACTCTCAGCAAAGCGTCCGCCTCGATAATAAAACTCGGACAATGACTGAAGCGTGGCTGGATCATCTGGCTGCAATTGGTTGCAGAAACCGGCTAGTTGGACTGCCAGATCAGAGGTACCCCAAGCCAAAGATGACTGGCGAGCTGCGATCAGTAAACGATTGACCCAAGGCTGGGGGGAGGTAATGTAGGGCAGACAAGCCGCTGCAAATTTCAAAGTGGTTGGACACAGCAGAGCATCGGTGAGTAACCGCTGCAAACTCTGGTGCAGTAGCTCTGGATTCACCTGTGGTCGTGGCTCAGATGCCAATTGGCAAAGCACTTGCCCTAGGAGCGGCGAGACTCCTGTGACAATTGCGAGTTGATCGGTATCCCTCAAAGTCTGGAGCTGTTGCGTCAAGATTGTGGCATCCGTTGGGCTTTCGAGGGGTGGGTGCAGGTCTTGAATCTGCTCCCACAGCAACCAAGCTCCGGCATAGTCCTGGCCTTGACTACGGCGCTGGGCTTCTTGTTGCAAAATTTGAATCAGCGCTGTTTCCCAATCACCTCGTTGGTCTGGGGGGGCAGTGGCAAGCAACCCCTGCCAAGTGGTTCTTGCTGCCTCTGGTTGCCCCTGCAACAGTTGCCCCAAACCGAGATACCAGTAATGCTGTTGAATGTGAGGTTCTAGCGCAATTAACGATTGATAGAGGGCGATCGCGGTACGGTAAGCTCCCTTTTGCAGGGCTTGTTGGGCTTCAATCCTTGGGAGTTCCCCCTGGGTGATCTGGGTGGCCATGGTTGCATCTATCGGGTTAGGACTGCGATCGCAGCGTCTGCAGCTGGGTCTGCTGGCATCCTCTATCTATAGCACTCTGCACCCGTTGTTCTCTGTGGAACCTGGCTTTCCAGAATTGGGTCAACCCAGTTAACAATTGACGTGTCTCTTCAGTCTAAAAAGTTACTCTCAATACTCAATAATCATTACAAGCCTTGATATGGTCTGAGACTGCTCTCAGCGTCTGAGGGTCAAAAGCCCCCATTGACATTTCATTGAGTTGCTAACAGCATGACCCATGTTTCCCGACAGCTTACGCAGCTCATCCTCTGGTTAGAACTGGCTAGCACCGCTAACTTGGTTGCCTTGGGCGCTGCCGTCGGTCAACCCCCTGTTACCACGGCCACTGTTGTCGGGTTGTTCACCCTCAAGCCTGATGACGATGTCTGGCCAGTGAGATCGGCATCCTATAGTGCTTTTGTTGGTAATTCCCTCTTGGACGTGCTGATTGACAACTCGCGGGAGGCAACGGAATTCAGTCAACTGCCACCGCTGCCAACTCAGCCGGCGATACCTCGCCCCCTGACAGCCCCCACGCCCCCCGATGTCCCGTTCCTCTTCCCTCCCACTTTGGTGCAGGATGAACGGGTGAATCCGCTGATTACCACATTTATCCTGAACAATTTTCCCATTAGCCATCTCACCCGTTGGGAGTTAGGCAGTGCCTATAGTTTCGCCAATGATCTCCAGAAAAATCCCGACTTTAATGTCATTGTCCGCACACGCGGCTCTATTCAGCAAAACCTGTCACGAGACAACGTCTTTAGCTCAGAGCAATGGGGGGAGTATGTCCACCTGCAAACGGTTCGCACCTTCCACCAGGTGACAGTGACCAACAAAGATCCTCAGACCATCCAGGGATTACTAATCCAGCAGAGTTTTACCGGGGACTGTTCTGCCCTCGGAATTGTTCCCCCCAATCCTAATTATCAATGTACCCTCACCCCAGCACTGGTTGTGGATCGGAACTCCATCGACCCGCAGTTTCAGGTGCCAACCCGGATTTCCCAACCCGGTCGGTTGGGTGATCTGGTCTCGCCAGAGTCACTGGCTATCTTGGCTCAGCCTGGATTCCAGAATATTGTCGCCAATGGACAAGTGGTGGGCTTAGATTTATTTTTCCCCAATATTGGAGGGATTCCCGGCAACAGTGACACCAATCTTTCGACGGTGACACGCCTGGAAGAAATCTACAATACTCCAGCCCTGGGATATTACCGAGTGCGGCAAATTCTGCGATCGAATCATGAAGAAGCAGTCCTGGGGCGGACAATCCGGGGAACCAATTGGATACTCAATGATCCCTATGTCCTAGAGAATACGGCGGCTCAACTAGCAACGGAGTTTCTCCCAGATGCTAATCCGAAACTAGCTGGCAGCGATCGCCCCGCCAACACCAATGTCAGTCGGAACCTGTTCCAAGCGGCCAATAATACACGAATTCCTGACGATAGCATCACCAGCTACCATGCCGGGATTGGGTACGCCAAGTCCCCCCAACCAAGTGTTCCCATCCCTGCGGCTCATTTCAACAGCCTGTGGGTCGGGTTATCTGCCGTCACCGACTATGACTTGAGCAATAGCGTCTTGGGCTTTGAATTAACGAGTCCCTTAGTTCCAACAGTGTCGGCTGGGGCGGAGGGGGGGGTGAATCAGAATGTTGCCTTTGTTTCAGCGGTGAATAATCAGGTGTTCAGTACCCAAAATCTTGCTGATTTCTATGTACAACTTTACTTAACCTTCTTTCAGCAAAATGCGTTTTTAGTTTCGGTGAGCCAACTAACGGAGACCACACACTACTTTCCTCACATCAGCTTTACAGGCAATATTACAGACACCAACCAAATATTAAGGTACTACACTGGCGTGATCGCGAGTAACAATATTGAAACCGTTAAAGCCTATCTAGGTGCTGATACCACCTTTACCTGGGAGGGTTGGACGCTCTCCGCTGGTGCCATTGGTTATGTGCATCCCGATCGGGACTACTATAGTCGCCTCAGTGCTGGGCTTTCGAAACAGCTACGACTGAATGCCTTTAGTAACATCACACTCTTTTCAGGCATGTACTATGCCCTGGATCAACCCCAAAATATTGGTATTTTTGAGGTCGATTCCCTAGTTAATTTTGTGAACGCGGGGATGCGGCTGAATGTTTTCAATGGTTCTCTTGGTGCCACCTACACGGCTGGGAATTTGTTACCCAACTCAATCAGTAACACCCTCCGCTTTGATGTTGTCATTCCCCTAGGAGACTATCTTGCCCTGTCAGGTTACTATTCACCCCTGAATGACAATGCTTCACGCTCCCTTTATGGAGCTGAACTGAGAATGAAGCTAGGCAATGGTTACAACAGCCCGAGTTTAGTTGCCAACTGGAGCAACGTTGATTACAACTACGGGGATGATCCCTTCGGGGTTCCTCTCCGCACCCAGGATAACTTGTTTACCATTCTGTTCCGGATCGGGGAACCTGCGGCTCCCTTTAGGCCGAGATCCGTGCTTCAGTAAGCAGGCAATGGCATTTGAGGGGAATCGTGGGTTAGTCGTCGCTCTCTTCCCAGGTGTCAACCAGGAGCAACTCACTCACGGGATCCTGCATGGCAAAGCCAAAGTCCTGGAGTTCTTGCTTCCAGTGGGGCCAGTCATCCCCATAGAGGAGGGCAATTTTCCAGAGACTGTCGCTGGATTTAATCAGTTTAGAATCAACAAGCGATCGCACTTGACGTTGGAGTTTCACCATTGGGTGAAGCACCATAGAGGTGGCACCAGTTTTTGTCATACCGTTAGATTTTGTGAATACTTTCTAAAGTAAGGTTCCCGTTGTGTTGCACACTGAATGTACTGGAGGGTTAAAACCAAGTGTGCGGGGGAAATTCAGTACATTGAGTATAACATAGTCCAGCTTGGGGGAATGCGCAAGCACCGGATGGTACGATTCCCTGGGAGTGCTGAAGGTCGGTCTCGTGACCCCGGAGTGGATAGGCCAAAGAACATCGCTGCCTAACGCTCTGTAATTCATAGAATAATGAACGGAAGAGGGAATTACGGACGGTGACGAGGTAACTGCATGGATGTTCCATCCACTAGGGTGGCAGACAATTTAGCCCCCAGACTGCTTGAGCAAATTCATCAACGAACCGCAAAGGTCGGGGTAATTGGACTCGGTTATGTGGGCTTGCCGCTGGCAATTCTCGCTGCCAAACAAGGCTTCCCGGTTTTGGGCTTTGACATTGATATTCGTAAGATCGAGCAGCTCTGCCGCAAAGAATCCTATATCGAACACATTCCCTCGGCATGGCTGCAACAAATTGATCTGCAAGCCACGGATCGGATGGAAAAACTGGCAGAGGTCGATATTATTTTGCTCTGTGTCCCCACTCCCTTAGGGGATCACCGTGAGCCTAATTTAAGCTATGTGCTCAACTCAACCACGGCGATCGCTGCCACCCTCCGTCCTGGCCAACTCATTCTGCTGGAAAGCACCACCTATCCTGGCACCACCAATGAAGAGGTTCTGCCGATTTTGGCCGCAGGTGGCTTCCAGGTAGGAGTTGATTTTTTCCTGGGTTATTCACCCGAGCGGGAAGATCCCGGCAACTCAACCTTCAATACCTCGGTGATTCCCAAGGTTGTCTCCGGGATTACCCCCACCTGTCTCGCTCTCACCCAAGCATTCTACGATCAGTTTGTTGTCAAGACCGTGCCCGTTTCCTCGACTCAGGTGGCTGAAGCTACCAAAATTCTCGAGAATACCTATCGAGCGGTCAACATTGCCCTCGTCAATGAATTAAAAGTGTTATTTCAGCGCATGGGCATTGATATCTGGGAAGTGATCCAAGCCTCCAGTACCAAACCCTTTGGCTTTCAACCCTTTTATCCCGGCCCTGGCTTGGGCGGGCACTGCATCCCCATCGATCCGTTTTACCTAACCTGGAAAGCCCACGAGTACGACTTACACACCCGCTTCATTGAGCTGGCGGGGGAAATTAATACCGCCATGCCCCACTATGTTCTGGGGCAGTTAACCGCGGCATTGAATCAACGGTGTCGGTCTGTGAATGGGGCCAAGATTTTGATCTTAGGGGTTGCCTACAAAAAAAACTGTGGGCGATCAGCGGGAAAGCCCAGCCCTGAAGTTAATCGATCTGCTGCAACAACAGGGCGCGATCGTCCAGTATCACGATCCCCATGTTCCTCTGTGCCAGGGGCATTCCCGGTACCTCCACTTGAAGCTACAATCGGTGCCCCTGGATGAAGCAGTGGTCAGTCACAGTGATGCCACCTTGATTGTCACCGATCATGATGCGGTGAACTATTCCCTAGTTGCGGCTCACAGTGCCTTGATCATTGACACTCGCAATGCCCTTGCTAGTCGGGGAATTCAAGGGCATCAGGTGATTAAAGCCTAGGCCGAAATCCCGCTGCTGGTGAATCGACCAGGTTTTGTTTAAACTGGGTTGTCAGTGAGTGCTGTAATTGCAAAGACAACTCATCCTAGGTTGATTTTTATTGAGGAATGTAAATTCATGACGGCAACCTCCCTCCGCTCCACTCCCGGGCAGACGTATGAAGTCAAGGATCTTTCCCTTGCTCCCCAGGGCAAACAACGCATCGAATGGGCCGGACGAGAGATGCCAGTTCTGCGTCAAATTCAAGCACGGTTTGCCCAAGAAAAGCCCTTTGCAGGCATTCGCTTGATTGCTTGCTGCCATGTGACCACTGAAACGGCTCATTTGGCGATCGCCCTCAAAGCAGGGGGGGCTGATGCCCTCTTAATTGCCAGTAATCCGCTTTCGACCCAGGATGATGTTGCGGCCAGCTTGGTCACGGATTACGGCATCCCTGTCTTTGCCCTCAAGGGAGAAGACAATGACACCTACCGTCGCCATGTGCAAATCGCCCTCGACCACCGCCCCAACGTCATCATCGACGATGGCTGTGATGTCGTCGCTACCTTGGTTCAGGAACGGCAACCACAGCTTGTCGATCTAATTGGCACCACCGAAGAAACGACGACGGGGATTGTCCGACTGCGGGCGATGTTCCGGGATGGGGTTCTCACCTTCCCAGCGATGAATGTCAATGATGCTGACACCAAGCACGTTTTTTTGACAATCGGTATGGCACGGGGCAGTCCACCCTGGATGGGATTATTCGGGCAACCAATGTGCTGCTAGCGGGTAAAAACTTAGTAGTCGCAGGCTATGGCTGGTGTGGAAAAGGCACCGCCCTAAGGGCACGGGGCATGGGCGCCAATGTGATTGTCACGGAAATTGATCCCGTACGTGCTATTGAAGCCGTTATGGATGGCTTCCGCGTCATGCCGATGGCAGAGGCTGCCACCCTAGGGGATTTGTTCGTCACGGTGACCGGGAACAAACATGTGATTCGGGCTGAACACTTTGCCGTGATGAAAGATGGAGCCATTGTTTGCAACTCCGGTCACTTTGACATTGAAATTGACCTCAAGGCACTCGGGGCTGAAGCCACTGATGTCAAGACGGTGCGCAATTTCACTCAGGAATACCGTCTCCCCAACGGCAAGTCAGTGGTGGTCTTAGGGGAAGGGCGGTTGATTAACCTGGCAGCCGCTGAAGGGCACCCCAGTGCGGTAATGGACATGAGCTTCGCCAACCAAGCGCTGGCCTGTGAGTATCTGGTTAAGCACAAGGGACAGTTACAGCCGGGTATCCATTCGATTCCCACAGAAGTCGATCGGGAAATTGCCCGGCTGAAGCTTCAAGCGATGGGCATTGCCATCGATAGCCTTACTCCGGCTCAGCTTGAGTACATCAATTCTTGGACATCCGGTACGTAAATAGTTTCAGGGGCGATGCTCCGATGGAGAACCGTTGCAATGGTCTTTGGGATCTCCAGAGGTGCAGTTTGCCTAAGGGTATCACCCCTGAGTTTGTCGCTGAGATACCAGCCATTCCGGGTTCAATTGTTCCCCTCAATCTGACGCTCAATGACCAACGGCTGCCGGAGAGTTCTCCGGTTGTTCCGATCCATGGATTGGCACCATCGTTTATATACAGGACGCACAACGGATGGCTGAATGGATTACCAGCACGATGCACTCCCTGGGTTATTGGGGGATTGGGTTGCTGATGTTTTTCGAGAATCTCTTCCCGCCGATTCCCTCAGAGTTGATCATGCCGTTGGCAGGGTTTACCGTCGCCCGCGGACAGATGAATTTTGGGGCTGCCATCCTGGCGGGGGTTCTGGGAACGATGTTGGGGGCATTGCCCTGGTATTACGCAGGTAAAATTCTGGGACACCATCGTCTCTATCACCTGGCTAACCGCTATGGCAAGTGGATGGGGATCTCGGGGCATGACATTGAAAAGGCCAATTTGTGGTTCAATCGCCACGGCAAAAAAGCGGTCTTCCTGGCTCGCTTGGTTCCTGGTATCCGCACCCTGATCTCGATTCCAGCGGGAATTTGTCAGATGCCGCTCCTGCCGTTTCTGCTCTACTCCACTCTGGGAACGACGCTTTGGGTCACCTTGCTCACGGTTGCTGGCTACCTCTTGGGGGACAATTACGAGTGGGTAGATCAGTATATTGGCCCCCTGTCAAAGGTCGTCCTAGGGCTTCTGCTCGTCACGTTTTTTGGTCTGGGTGGGGTGGCGACAGTTCAGAGGATCAGGGCCGGCTCAACGCAAGGGGCGATCGTAGACTTTAACCTTGTCCAGTCGCTGTCCCCAGTAGCCTGTCTTCCTATCGTTTGACTTTATTTCTGGCTCCTGCCCTTGAAAACTCGCTCAACCTACTGGCAACTCCTGCCCTATCTCTGGCCTCACCGCAAAGTTCTTGCCCTAGGTACCACCTGTATTCTTGGCTATGTGATCATCACACTGTTGCTCCCCCAATTAGCAGGTCGGGTTGCTGTCTCGGTAGGTGCGGGGAATGTGGCTGCGATCGCCCACTTGATTGCCATGAGTGCCCTGGCTTTTCTGGTACGAGGTGTCTTTCAAGCAGGTCAAGATATCTGGATGGCCGATGCGGCTCTGAAGGCGGCCTTTGATCTCCGCAGTCGTACCTATGCCCATTTGCATCGCCTCAGCCTGGATTACTTTGAAACAGCACAAACGGGAGATCTGGCCTATCGCCTCACAGAGGATGTGGATCGCATCAGTGAGGTGGTGAACAAACTGTCTCACCAGCTTTTACCCTGCCTGTTGCAGCTGGTGGCGATTCCGATTTACATGCTCTATCTCAACTGGCAACTGACCTTAGCAACGGTGATTCTGGCTCCCTTAATTGCTGGGTTGGTGGGTTGGTTTGGCGATCGCCTGCTCGAAGTCTCCCGACGGGCGCAGATGCAGGTTTCCAATCTCTCAGCGCTGTTGACGGAGGTTTTGGGAGGAGTGCGGTTGGTGCAAGCCTTTGCAGCTCAGGACTATGAAGTGCGACGGTTTAGCCAGGAAGCGGAACGCAACCGTCAAGCCCGCTATCGTGCTGAAGCCCTGAAGGCGATTCAGGTGCCGATTGTGGGGTTTCTAGAAGCCATCAGCATCCTGTTTCTGTTTCTCCTGGGAGGTTGGCAGATTTCCCAAGGGAATCTCACCGGGGGGGGACTTTGTCAGCTATCTAACCGCGGTGGCCTTGTTGATCCAACCCATTGACTTGTTTACCAGCAGCTTCAATGAGTTTAAACAGGCAGAGGCTTCCGTAGACCGGGTCTTTGAATTGATGGCGGTGCAGCCCCAAGTGGTCGAGAAAATCAATGCTCAGGGATTACCCCCCGTCACGGGCAAGGTGGAATATCGCCATGTCAGCTTTGCTTACAAGCCCGATCAGCCTGTCCTCAGAGACTTAAGCCTATTGGCCTTTCCAGGGGAGATGATTGCCCTAGTGGGAGCATCTGGAGCCGGCAAAACCACTCTGGTGAATCTGTTACCCCGCTTTTATGATCCTCAAGCCGGCGAGATTTTGGTGGATGGGATCAATATCTGCGATGTCACCCTTGCCAGCCTGCGACGTCAGATTGGCATTGTTCCTCAGGAAACCGTGCTCTTCTCCGGTACCATTGCCCAGAACATAGCCTTTGGCCAGGATCGGTTTAATCTAGAAGCAGTTGAGGCGGCAGCGACCATTGCCAATGCCCATCCCTTTATCACTCAGTTCCCTAAGGGGTATCAAACCTGGGTGGGGGAGCGGGGGGTTAACCTTTCCGGTGGACAGCGACAGCGCCTAGCGATCGCTCGGGCCGTTTTGCTCAACCCCCGGATTTTGATCCTCGATGAAGCTACCTCGGCTCTGGATTCTGAGTCAGAGGCTCTGGTTCAGGAAGCCCTAGAGCGTCTGATGCAGCATCGGACAGTCTTTATCATCGCCCACCGCTTAACCACCGTGCGGCGTTCCGATCGCATTCTGGTGATGGAACATGGTCAGGTGATTGAGTCTGGCACCCATGATGAATTGTTGGCTCAGGGAGGGCGGTATGCACAATTCTACGCCCAGCAATTTAATTAACGTCGATACTCAGGAGGGGTCTACCCCCATTTCCTTCATATCGAACCCCTGGGCGACGGTACCCCGCTCCGGGTAGGATACTAATAGTTAACAGGTCTTAACAATGGTAGAACGCCCCATCAAAAAGTCTGAGCGTCCAGCTCAACCCGTTGCCAGCGAAAGCACCCCCCGTGCTAAACCCTTGGAAGACTCCGGCCATGGTCGTCCAACCCAGGGTCGGGACAAAGGCAAAGGGAGAGGTAAAAAAGACGCCTACGACGACGAACCCAGACAGGCCAAAAATCCTGCTCTCATGCGGGGGCCTAAACCGAGCAAATTTGTAGCCCCAGTGGGCGAAGAAGCAGTTCTCTCGGAAGCTAGTGAAGATGTCTCCACAGCGGATATGGCTTCGGATGAGACATCCATGACGGCGGATGTTTTGATTGAGGCAACGACCGCCATCGTAACAGAGGGTTAACGTTCGCTCCCCGGTGGGGAAGGTTCCACTGCTACTTGCAGCTTGCGCCAAGAGAGAGAGGTGCTGGGATGAAAGGCAGGATAATCGAAACCAATGCCTAGATTGCCAAACGCTGACCTCGGGAAGGTTGAAGGATCGGTGGCATCTCTGTAGCAATAGATGCGCTCCTGAGGCAAAACTGGGAATGTCTTTTCCCTGGGACATTTCCTTAGGCGCTTGCCTTCAACAGCGCCACCTGTGAGCAAAATATAGATGAGGGGGTTGAAATTCGTCCTGCATCCAGCTCTCCCCAGACGCCTGGGGGTGATGCCTGGGAGGGAAAGTTTATTGGGAACCCCAGGCAGCAAGAATGCTCTGGTCAGAACAGGGGGAGGAGGAAATTGCCATGTTAGCAATCTCTAACATATTCAGGCATTCTGTCTGATTAAACACTTATGGTCATGCCAAATTTTCTGATTATTGGGGCGGCTAAGGCAGGTACGACTGCACTCCACACCTATCTTCAGCAACATCCTCAAATTTTCATGACCCCTGATAAGGAAACGAATTTTTTTGCCTATCAGGGAGAGACCCTTGATTTTCAAGGGGTGGGGGATACAGCTATTAATCAGTTTTCAGTTACGGATCTAGTAACTTATCAGCAATTATTTGCTGGGGTTAAAGATGAAATTGCGATCGGAGAAGCCTGTCCGCTTTATCTTTATCATCCCCAGGCTCCCCAAAGAATTGCTGAACATTTGCCAGGGGTGCGTTTGATTGTGATTTTGCGAAATCCAGCGGATCGAGCCTATGCAAATTTTCTGCATCTAGTGCGGGATGATCGAGAACTAGAACGGAATTTTATCCAAGCACTCAGGGGAGAAGCTCAACGTATTCAAAACAATTGGGAATGGTTTTGGCATTATGTTCAGCTAGGTTATTATGGGTGTCAGTTAAAGCGTTATTATGACATTTTTGATGCCGATAAAATTAAAGTTTATTTATATGAAGATTTAGTCGAACGATGCCATTGGCTGCTTCAGGATCTTTTTAATTTTCTCCAAGTTGACCCAACTTTCATCCCAGACATGACCATTCGTCCGAACAAATCAGGAGTCCCTAAAAATTCAATCCTGCATCAATTCCTGACCAAACCAAATCTCTTTAAAACCTTATCAAAGCCCCTTTTTCCTGAGAGGTTCCGTCAAAGAATTCAACATAGTAACTTGGTAACACCAAAATTATCGCCAGAAGTTAGAGAATTCTTAATAACCCTTTATCGCAGTGATATTTTAACTTGTCAGGATTTGATTGGGCGGGATTTGTCTGCTTGGTTGCAAAATGGGTAACTACACCAATGGGATGCAGCAATGAAGTCGAAAGTTTGGCATATCATTGGGGATAAGCGGGCAGGTGGCTCCAATCACTTTGTGAAGCAATTGGTGGTGTCTCGATTGCGCGATCGCTTTGCTTTTTTAGTACTCCGCCTGGAAGAAGCCAGGGCACTGTTGAAAACTGAAAAACCCGATCTGATTGTTTTCCACTATCCCTGTGCCTGGAAATATCTTTGGGATTTGGTGTATTTCAAGACGAAAAGTCCCTTATTCATTTGTGAACATCATTATTGTCAAGGGTTTGAAGCTGATCAAGTTCATTCAAGAATGCGGTTTCGTTGGCTCCTAAGAATTGCCTATGGAATTGCCAATGGGGTAGTGAGTGTTTCCCAGGCTCAATGTCAATGGATGCTGGCTGCCCATCTGGTCAATCCAAGGAAAGTCAGGGTGATTACCCCTGCATCCAGGGTGGAAAATTTGTTGACGCTGCCCGCTAAATTTCCCTCCAGCCCCCTAATTCTGGGAGCCTATGGACGATTTGCGCGCCAAAAAGGATTTGATCGATTACTCAAAGTGATGGCTCAACTGCCGTCGGAAAAATTTCAACTCCTCTTAGGGGGGTATGGGCCCGATGAAGCCATCCTTCAGCAGCTAGCTGAAAATCTACCCCAGGTTCAAATGGTTGGCACCATTGGCGATGTTGCACAATTTCTGTCTCGGTGTCATGGGGTGGTAATTCCGTCTCGTTGGGAACCCTGGGGCTTAGTCTGTTTGGAGGCAAAGGCAGCGGGGAAAGCCGTCTTGGTCGCAGCGGTTGATGGCTTACCTGAACAGGTTCAGGGATGCGGTGAGGTAATTCCCCTTAATGATCTGGATGCCTGGAAAGATGCGATCGCTGCATTAGCGGAGCAAGATTTGATCACGTGGGGCAAAAATGGCAGAGCCTCCGTAGTAAATGCTTGGGAAAATTGCTTAGATCATTGGGAAGCATTTCTAGGAGACGTGACAATGTGAAACAATGGCTAACTGCTAAGTTGCAACAACTAGATAGTCCGTTTGTCCGTAATGTGGGGTGGCTAGGCGGATCGGGGGCGCTGATTCGGGTTTCTCGGTTGTTAGCAACCATTATTTTGGCGCGTTTTCTGACTCAACATGACTATGGTTCAGCGGCGTTGGTGTTAACTAGCAATGAGTTTGTCCGCGTCTTTACTCGCAATGGGGTCGTCGTCCGCTTAATTCAAACTGAGGCAGAAAATTTATCCCATCTTTCCCAGTCGGCCTACTGGCTGAACTGGGCTATGTTTATCGGGCTATTTTTTATTCAATGCGTAGTTTCATTTCCCATTGCTTGGTTTTATCGGGATACTCAAATTATTTTGCCGATCTGTGTCATGGGTTTGAATTTGTTAATGATTCCCCAAGGACTGGTGCAGGCGGCACTGTTGCAACGGGAAGGGCGTTTTAAGGTGATTGCCCTGACGGAAATGACACAAATTTCCACCGATAATATTCTTTCAGCTATTTTGGCGATCGCTGGATTGGGAATGTGGGCGATCGTGTTACCAAAAATTCTGGTCGCACCCATTTGGGTTTATATCATTACCAAAAATCATCCCTGGCGACCCCAGGGGAAATTTACGACGGAGCATTGGGGAGACTTAGTGGGTTTCGGACAGAGTGTCTTGGGTGTGGAATTACTGAATACCCTCCGAGCCAATTTAGACTATTTGATTATCGGACGATTTTTAAGTCTAGATGCGCTGGGCATTTATTATTTTGCCTTTAATGCAGGATTAGGTATCAGCTTGGGAATTATTACCTCAGTGAAGTCGGCCTTATTGCCCCATTTATGTGATGTGCGCGATAATTTACAACAATTTAAATCTCGATATCTACAAAGTCTCAAAACCATTGGCCTGATTATTATTCCCCTGGTTTTGCTCCAAGCATCGCTGGCACCTTTTTATGTGCCAATTGTCTTTGGACATAAATGGATTGCTGCGACACCAATTTTGATTTTAATTTGTCTATCAGCCATTCCCCGTCCCTTTGCGGATTCTGCTTCCCAGTTGCTGTTAGCCATCAGTCAGCCCAAACTGGACTTGATTTGGAATCTAATTTTTACTGTTATTTTTGCGATCGCCTTATTAATTGGTGTCCATTGGCAAGGCGTGGGAGTTGCCACGGCTGTATTTTTAACACATCTGATTTGTCTGCCTTTCTTTACCGTCTGGGCTTCTCGATATGTCTTTAAAGATGCCTGAATGGGCAATACTGGCGACGGTCAGTGGCCTACTTTCTGGTCTGCTTGTTCTTCCCGCTACAGCCTTACCCCTCTCACCGGGGGATCGCATCGAAGTCTCCATTCCCAATGAAACCTATTTTGCACGGGTCTATGAGGTTAACCAGGATGGCAATTTAGAAGTTCCTTATTTGGGGTTAGTTTCTGTTTTAGGACTAGAGCCACAAGCAGTTCAGAAAAAACTTATCTGAAGCCCTGATTAAAAAAAAACTTTTTTCCGCCTCAGCGGCTGCAACTGTCCGTTCAAGTCGTGATTTGGGCTCCGGTGCAAGTCAGCATTGCTGGAGAACTTTTTCAACCGGGACGGGTGTTAATTAATGAACCTAGTGATGTTCCCATGATCACTTCAATTTCGGGAGATAGTCGGCAGATAACAGGCAATTATCCCGTGAGACGGTATCTGACTGTTGCGATTCGGGCAGCCGGGGGAATTTTACCAACAGCGAATGTTACCCAAGTGAAATTGAGACGGGGGCATCAAGAGCAAACCATTGACCTTTCAGGAGTTTTTACCGGAACGCCAATTGAAGATATTCCCCTGATCGCAGGGGATCAAATTATTGTGCCCAGGAGCGATCGCTTTCAACCCGAACTCATGCGTCCTTCTCAAATTACACCTCCAGGGATTAAAGTTTTTGTTTCCAATCTCACCACGCCTGCGACTAGTAACGCCACCTCTGCCGTTGGCAACCAACAGGAGGGGATTACCTTTCCCTATGGGGCTCGCTTTAGCCAAGCGGTGATTTCTGCCAACTGTGCCGGAGGAATTTCCACTACAAACGCCGATCGAAAAGCCATTTTAGTCCGTGTTGATGCGTTGACGGGTAAAACGACCGTTGTCGAACGAAAGGTGGAAGAATTATTACGCAACTCTTATAGTAATGAAGATAACCCGCCACTTCTACCGAGAGATGGAGTTGCTTGCTATGATTCAAATATCACTAATACTCGGGATATTTTTCGCTCAATTTCAGACCTGCTAAATCCTCTAAATCCCCTGCTTTTATTACTCAATTTCTTACGTTGATGGAAACTGAGCCTAAATCACTATCGGTAGAATTACAAACAACAGTCTCAGGGAAATTGTTGCCCTGGCCACGCATTTTAAAATATATTATTGTTGCTCTACTCGCTAATGGAATAATCTGGGCTTTTTCCCTAGGGTATTTAAAAAACGTAAAGCCGATCTATACCAGTGAATTAACCCTGAATGTTGCCGCAAATGGACAGGGTGTCAATGTCAATTTGCCAGATGTGGGGCAGGCTGTCACTTCCACCACGTCTGCTTTTGGTGCAACCTCTGACCCACGGGAAAATTACAAATTGATGGTCATGGGAGCGACTATTTTGCGAAATGCCGCAGAATTGGTGCATTTATCAGAGACAGACTTTGGTGAGCCAAAAGTCAAAATCATCAATAATACAACCATGATGGAGATTAAGATCAGTGGCAACAGTGGGGAACAAGCCCAAGAAAAGGCAAGGGCCCTTTATCTTGCCTTAACCGATCGTCTGACAGTATTACGAGCTAACGAACAGGCCCAACGCAATAAAGCGATTAAGCAAGCCGTCGCCAGCGCCCAAGAAAAACTCGCCAATGCTCAACTCCGTCTCTCTAGCTACAAAGCGTCATCGGGTCTCAACTCTGTGGAACAAATCACCAATTTAATTGGTAATATTGAAAGCCTACGCAAACAACGAGCTGAACTCAGAGCCCAGGAACGACAAACCCGCGATCGCCAACATCAACTCTCTGCTAATTTGGGACTCTCGGCTGAGGACGCGGCGGCAGCCCTGCTGCTCCAAACCGATCAACAATTCCAAAAAAGTTTGAAGGATTATAGTGAGTCCACCCTGGCTCTGAAAACATTGCTGGAAAATCGGGGGGGACAACTATCCTGATGTCATTGCCCTCCGTGAAAAACAATCTGCTGCCCTGCTTGTGCTCCTGAAAAGAGGGCGTTTACTGTTAGGGAGAACTATTAATCAATTTGCATTAGAACGCCTGAGTCTAGACAATAGTAATGGCTCGGGAATTAAACGTGGTGAGCTGTTTCAACAACTGGTACAGCTGAATTCAGAACATCAAGGTCTGGTGGGCCAACTAGCCGTATTAACCCAACAAATAGATCAACTAGAAACTCGACTGAATCTTTTTTCCCAAAAACAATCCATTTTAGATCGGCGTTTTCGAGAACTTCAAATAGCGGAGGCAATTTTTACCTCTACCTTGGCAAAAGTAGATTTAGGAAACAGTGACCCCTACGGTTCTTTCCCGTTGCTAGAGTTGGTTGAAGATCCTAGTCTCCCTGAAGAACCTACGGCTCCAAAACCAAAACTCGTGGTTATTGGCTCCATTTGCGGCTCGATTTTAATCACGCTCGGCTTAACGTTAATCTGGTGGCGGACTCCCATTCTCAAAGTCACCAAGAAAACAATTCAAGACATTCTTTCCTAAGCCTCACTTAAGCTCCTTTGAGCAGCCAATCCCCGTAAATCCTCTATGTCTGACAGCCCCACCATTCAACCTAAAAACTTTCCAGAACGAATGGTTTGGTACAGCATCATATGGACCTATGGCTTCTATCTAATCGGTGCAACATATATTGTTGGCTCGGTTTTAAGTTGGATTCTAACCCTTTATTTATTGTTCAAGGTTTGGGTGCAAACGGAAGATACCCCTGCCGAAGAAAAAATTGTTGTTCCTTGCATTACCTGGGTTTGGATTCTGGGGATGTTGGCCATGGAAGTGGCATTAATCATCGGTCATTTAGACTATGACTTGTCGATGGGCGAGCTGATCAAATCTTCTGTCGGATGGGCTAAAGGGTGGGCTGCTTTAGCTCTCTATCCCTTGGTTGGTGCTCTTAATATCCGCCCCCAAATCATCTACCGGGCAATTTGCATTATCGGTTTGCAAACGCTGATCATCTCTCCGTTGTTAATTGCGGCTCCAATCTTACATTTTCCCGAAATTATCTATGTTTCTCCGCTTCGGCTTGTCGGTGGCCCCAGCGATCGCTTCTTTGATGTTTCCTTTTATGAAGTCGATTTCGATGGTCAAATTCGCCAACGTCTCTTCACCCCTTGGGGGCCAGCCCTGGGGTTTGTTGCCAGTATTTATTTTATTTTGGTCCTAGGGGAAAAAAATCCCAAATGGCGTTGGTATGGCATTATTGGATCGATTTATTTAGGTTACATTTGTAAATCTCGATTATCTTTAGTTTCATTGCTCTTAACTCCGATTATTACCTTTTTCCTTTCCCGCTTGAGCCGCCCTATTATTCTCATTTTTCTGGGATTTACTACCACGATTACGGGGATGTTTGCACCTGCGATTCTCAGTACCCTCGATACGATCATGACGAAATTCTCCGAAGCCAGAGCCGCATCCAGTAAGGTCAGAGGCATCCTCAGAGAAATTGCGGGTCATCGCTGGGAAACAGAAGCCCCAATTTGGGGACATGGTGTTGTTGAAGCTGGCCCTCATGTAACGGAGTTTATGCCCATTGGCTCCCATCACACCTGGTTTGGTTTATTATTTGTTAAGGGTCTTGTGGGGTTTTATTCCTTAGCAATCCCAATGGTGATTAGTTTTTTTGTGTTATTGTTTAAATCTCAAAAATATGAAACTGCTAGAGTGGCATTAGGGATTCTTTTTACACTGTTTCTCTATACGTTTGGTGAAAATTTAGAAATTTTAGCTTATCTATATTGGCCTGGTCTGATCGTGATTGGCATTGCCTTTAAGCCATCGATTCTACCCAGTGCAGTGATCTCAGTACCATCTTCCGATGGCAGTGAGGTTCAGCATATTCAGACGCATGGCTAGGGTTGGGCTGTGTGCCCTCGGGCTTTATAGAACGTCTCTAGGCTGGCGCGATCGCCGACGAATCGCCAGTGCCAGGGTTCGTAACTCACCCCCTGAGGATTGCCCTGGGGGAAGGACAACTCAAAGCTAAAGCCAGCCGCATGGACTTGCAGCCATTGAAAGGCATGGGTGTTTTCAAAATCGCGGTTCAGATTTGTGGCGGGAACCGTCCCATCACCGATGTCCACGGCATAACCCGTATGATGTTCACTGTAGCCCGGAGGGGCACTTACTTCCGCTCGTTTGGCCGTCGTTTGTTCCCGTTCTTCTTTAACTTTGAAAAACAGATAGTTTTGATCCGCAATGGTGCGAAACCCAGAAATTGGCACCAGGGACACTCCATCTGCCTGGGCAGCCGCCACCATCTGCTGAAAAGCCCTTGCTGCGGCTCGACGCAGTTTCAGGCTGCCATCAGCAACGATCGGGGCTAACTCTGAGTGGGGTGCTTCGGCATAGGCAAAATGCCCTAAAACTTGATCTGCAGGCTGTCCCGAGATCGAAGGCTGGGGAGTTGCCGAATTAGCTGACGAGGCGAGATTGGCCGGACGCAGAACTTGCAGGAAGCCCCAAAGACTGAGTGGCGCGATCGCCCCCAGCCCTAGCAGAATTACAGCCCAACGGAGCCGAGAGGATTTTCGGGGGGAGGAACCTGCACTGGGAGTGATGCGAAGTGCCTCCGGAATATCATCCTGGAGCGGCTTTGGGGGTAGCTTTCCTGACAGGCCAGTTTTTTTCCAAGGGAGTCTCTTGCACCTAGGGGTTTCACTGATCCAAATTGTAGACTGGCGAAGGGAGGGTTGGTCTAAGTACCCATGTTCCCTCGTCTGGTTACTCGCTGGCAAACCATTTTTTATAAAGCTCCTGGTAAGTGCCATTCTCCTTTAACACCAGGAGTGCCTCATTAATGCGTTTGCGATAGGGGCTATTTTTTGCTAGGGCAATGCCATAGTCCTCACGACGGAAAATATTCCCGACGACCTCCACCTTCCCCTTGCCCTGATTCGAGGCATAGTAGAGCAACACCGGCGCATCAAATACCACCGCATCAACTTTGTTATCGAGCAGCGCTTGATAGGCTTTCTCAATCTGGGGATATTCTGCGAATTGAATTTTGCGTTGTTGCAAGTACGTTGCTGAACTGCTGCCTGTGGTGGTGGCAACCCGTTTCCCTGGTAAATCGTCTGGTCCTCGAATACTGCCTTGAAGTTGCTGTACCGTCAGGGACGTGGTCACGGTCGCTGTAAAGTAAGCAATAAAAAACCACACTGGTAAACATCATCAAGATGGCAACGATCCGTCCCAGTGGGCCTTTGGGCATATCGTCTACTTGAGCGCCCAAGGTGCCTGCTGACCACCAAATTGCCGTGAAGATCCCTGGGAAATAAGACTGACGCTGGAAGATGCTATCTTCTCGATGACGCTCGAACAACCAGATCAAATGAGCTGGCACCAGAATCATCAGCACCGTAATTCCTACCAGTTGTAAAAAACCCAGCAGAAAAGATAATCGACGCCAGGTTGAACCCCCCGCCTCCGTTGGACATGTTGGTTCGAATCAGAATTTCCAAACCCGATTGAAACATGGGCAGCGAGAAATCCAACTCCTTCTCTCGTTCCGCCGTGATGGAAATGGCGGCAATGCCCACATTCACCTTCCCAGACTTCACATCGGTGAGGAGATCCTTCACCGTCGGTTTAACGATGAGGTCTGACTGCACCCCCATTTCCTTGGCGATGCCTTGCCAAAGCTCCATGCTGAAGCCTGTGAGTTGACCCTTCTCCTGGATCACGAAGGGTGAAATGACGCGCGTCCCTACTCGTAAGGTCGGGTTGGCAGTCTGAGCTGGGCTAGGCTCAGCAACGACCAGTAACAGCAGCATTCCCCCTGCTAGAAAATGCCAAAGATTAGGTTTCCGGGGAGGATGCGGCTGATCCAAATCGGATGGGTAGCCGCGTTGATGAGATTTCCTACGGGATAGCCGCGAGAATAAACCTGTGTTCACAGCAAACCTACTTACAAAACTGGCAGGATTATAGAGCATTCTCTAGGGCACACCAAAAAATCCTGCTGCCATCGTTCCAGATTGATCAAAAAAAAAGACCGTTCATTGTGAACGGTCCTGCTCAAGTAAAGAAATGCTATTTAATGAACAACATTTCCTGATAAGTGGGTAAGGGCCAGAGGTCATCAGCCACTTCACCTTCAAGGGCATCTGCGTATTCACGCACGCCATCCATTAACGGACGCACTGTTTTTGCTAGATACTGCATGTGGTCTTCAGGGGTAGCAAAATCGTGCTTGCTCAATGCCAGGCTTAACTTGCTCACCAAGTCCATCATCGATTGAGTTAGAGAAGCGACCTTTTTGAGACTTTCGTCTTCAAACTCAACCCCAATTTCCTTGAGACCGGCAATGGTGCTAGAAAGGTCAGACAAGTATCGAGTGGCGGCAGGGTAAATGGCTGTTTTTGCCATGCTCACCACCAGTTTTGCCTCGACTTCAATCGAAAGAATGTACTGTTCTGAGTAGGTTTCAAACCGACTGGCCAACTCAACCGGAGATAGAACTCCCATCTTCTGGAACAGTTCTTCAATGTACGGTTCCTTCAAAACGGGCAATGCATCTGCGGTGGTATGCAGGTTGGCTAATCCCCGCTCCTCAGCCATTTTGTGCCATTCTTCCGAATACCCGTTGCCGTTGAAGACCACCGCACCATGCTCATCCATGACCTCCTTGAGGACGGTATGAATGGCAGTATTCAACTCTGTTCCTTTTTCCAGAGCAGTTTCCAACTTGTCGGCCATCCAGTTTAAGGAGTCTGCCAGGATGGTATTCATCGCCACCAAGGGGCCGGCCACGGATTGGCCTGAGCCAACAGCACGAAACTCAAATCGATTCCCCGTAAAGGCAAAGGGGGAGGTGCGGTTGCGATCGCCGGGATCTTTGGGCAACAGTGGCAGGGTATCCACCCCAATATTCATCACCCCCCTGCTCTTGGAACCCTTGACCTCACCCTTGCTAATTTGCTCAAATACATCTTCTAATTGCGATCCCAGGTAGACCGAAATAATTGCTGGGGGGGGCTTCATTGGCACCCAGGCGGTGGTCATTACTCGCCGTTGCTACGACGGAACGCAACAGCGGTCCATACTTGTGAACACCGCGAATTACCGCACCACAGAACACCAAAAATTGGGCGTTGGAGTGGGGTGTATCTCCCGGATCTAGCAAGTTGCCCTGGGTGGCATTGCCCACCGACCAGTTGACGTGCTTCCCTGAGCCGTTAATCCCAGCAAAGGGTTTTTCATGGAGCAAGCAGACAAAGCCATGCTTCTTGGCCGTGTTGCGCAAAATCGTCATCAGCAATTGTTGATGGTCCGTGGCCACGTTTGCCGCTTCAAAAAAGGGCGCAATTTCAAACTGACCCGGAGCCACTTCATTGTGTCTGGTCTTGGCAGGAATCCCGAGCCGATATAACCGCTCTTCCACATCCTGCATGTACACCTGAACGCGCTCAGGAATCGCCCCAAAATAATGGTCATCAAACTGTTGACCTTTAGGAGACGGTTTTCCAAATAGGGTTCTGCCTGCCAATAACAAATCGGGGCGACAGTTGGCAAAATTGGCATCGATCAAAAAGTATTCCTGTTCGGCACCACAACTAGAGTTGACCGTGGCAACTTCAGTGTTTCCGAGGAGCTTCAAGACCTTCGTGGCCGCTTTGTTCATGGCGGCATTGGAACGCAATAGCGGTGTTTTTTTATCGAGGGCTTCCCCAGTCCAGGAGACAAAAACCGTGGGGATGCAGAGGGTGGCCCCATTGTCGGTTTCCATGACAAAGGCGGGACTGGTAACATCCCAGGCAGTATAGCCACGAGCCTCAAAGGTGGAGCGAATGCCGCCACTGGGGAACGAGGAACCATCTGGTTCCCCCTGAACCAGGACTTTGCCTGCGAATTCCGAGATTACCGAGCCATCGCTTTGTACCGATACAAAACCATCGTGCTTTTCGGCGGTGGCATTGGTCAGAGGATAGAAAACGTGAGCGTAATAAAGTGCACCTTTAGCAATAGCCCAGTCTTTCATTGCCACGGCAACCACGTCAGCAACAGAGCTATCCAGCTGTTCCCCAGATTGAATGGGTTTTTTTCAGAGACCTGAAGATGCTTTTGGGCAGGCTCTCTTGCATTTTACTCAGCGTAAATACATCTGTGGCCCACAGATCTTCCAATCGTTTGGGAGCTTTCGGTGGCATCGGCTCTCGATTGGTAATCTGATAAATTGCTTGAGCGCGCGACTCATTTCCACTCACAGAAATTTCCTCTTCGAGTACATAGGTCTGCCGATGATACTGAAAACAGAGACTTTAAACAGGTAGAAAAGATACCAATTTAAAGTTCTGGGTATGTATGGCAGGGGAGTTTAGCGGTCAAGGCCTCCTCCGTAATTCAATCCAAGCCAAGTATAAAGACTCACTGCAAAGGTGAATTTGGATTAAATCAGTTTTTCTCAGAAAGTGTTGCTAGGGCGCTGAACCTGCCCTCCATGGTTCAGCATTCCTCGCTGAGTCACCTCAATCCGGCAGCAGATGTTGTGCTTAAGTACCTGCCGTGAAGCTTATCTCATAGGGATCACAGCCTTACAAGGGCAAAGTCATGTACTCAACCTTTAAATTTGGGGTTGACTGATTGGCTCGCAGCTAGGGGGGCTGGAAAGCTCTCTAGCATCAGCAGCTTAGGGATACCTGGCAGGTTCTCCCTTATACTAGATGCACATCTGCGGATCGGGTTCTGAGTCGCCCTTCGATTCCATGAAGGTTCATCCCCAACGACAAACCCCATCAGTTAACTTGGGGCATTGCCACCTCTGGAAGCAAGTTGGCGCTGCGATCGCCTACTATGCTGCTGCTCAGTTTTCCATTGCCTTTGCGACGCTCCCAGATGCGGCTTCTACGCCGATTTGGATCGCCTCTGGGGTGGCGGTGGGTGTCATGTTGCTGTGGGGATATACCCTCTGGGTGGGGATCTTCGTCAGTATTTTTGTTCTTGAATTTACTTTATTTAAGGGGTGGACAGGGTCAGGATTGTTTTTGACCCTAGCCGTCACGGCTATCACCACTTTTGGCAAGGTGTTGGCCGTCTACTGGACACAAAAACTAACGGACGGTCGCCACATTTTAGACCGTTCCCAGGATGTGCTGCGGTTTGTGGTTGTCGGAAGTTGCTTCAGCCATCTGCCCGTCGGGGCGATTTGTGCGGCGCTGGTCTGCGCCTTGGGCAAAGCACCCTGGTCAGCTTACCCAACGGTGATGTTGAATTGGTGGCTAGGGGATGCCTTTGGAATTTTAATCTTGGCACCACTGATCGTGGCTTGGGGCAGAGATGCCGCCCAGTGTCTGCATCTCCTCAAACGGCGATCGCTGGAAGGGGTCATCCTAGTGTTGTTGGTCTTGGCGGTGAGCGGGATTGCCTTTAGCAGCCACTATCCCCTGGAGTACATGTTGATCCCGCTGATCGTTTGGGCAGCCTTTCGCTTCCAACAGCCCGGTGCTACCTTGCTGATGGTTGCAACCTCCATTCTGGCGGTGATTGGAACGGCTCAAGGGTATGGCTCCTTTGTCAGAGACTCTCTCAATGAATCGCTGTTGCTGCTCCAGTCTTTCATTGGTGTGATTGCCCTCACCACCCTGCTGCTCTGTGCGGTGTTGAGTGAAAATGAGCAGGTCAGAGCGGAGTTACGGCAGATCAATGCCACCCTGGAACATCGAGTCCATGATCGCACCCTACAACTGGCTGCCGCTCATGATCAAATCCTGGCACTGAATGAAAAACTGAAGGCTGAAAATCTCTACATGGGTGCCAAGCTCGATGTCGTCCGTCAGATCCAGCAGATGATTTTGCCGAAAGCCGATGAACTGCGGGCGATCGCCAACCTGGATATTGCGAGTTTTATAGAAGCGGCAGATGATGTCGGCGGTGACTACTATGATGTCTTTGAAACCGATGGTGTCGTCACCATTGGCATCGGCGATGTCACGGGTCACGGACTCGAAAGTGGTCTGTTAATGCTGATGACGCAGACGGCGGTGCGCACCCTGACTGAACTGCGGGAACAAGATCCCGTCAGGTTTCTAGATACCCTCAACCGCACCCTCTACAAAAATATTCGCCGCATCAATACCCACAAGAGTCTGACCCTGGCCGTACTCACCTATCTCGAGGGCAAACTGCGCATCAGTGGCCAACATGAAGAGGTAATTGTCCTGCGGGCATCGGGGGAGGTAACGCGCATCGACACCATGGATCTGGGGTTCCCCTTGGGACTCGCCTTTGAAATCACTGATTTGATCAACAGTATTGAGATCGAGTTGCAGCCAGGGGATGGCATTGTGCTCTATACCGATGGCATCACCGAAGCCATGAACGCTTCCCGAGAGTTTTATGGACTGGAACGACTCTGTACGATGGCAAGTCGTCACTGGCAGCAGGGAGCGATCGCCGTTGAAGCAGCGGTGATTGCTGACTTGCACCTCCACATGGCGGAGCAAAAGGTGCTAGACGACATCACACTCCTGGTAGTGAAGCGATCGCCCAGCGCTTAAAAATCCCAGCACAGTTGCAAATACAGCTACCAATTAGTTATCCACTAGTTATCTCGCTTTAGTCTTGGGTTGGGGCAGCATTTTGAGAGCCTCTTTCAAAATTTAAGATTCCTGCACTGCGATTTTCCCAGAAGACACTGCGCCATGGGCAAAGCCTGGTCGGAGACCATCGCATCCTCCATCATCAAAAAATCAGGGTAAGATTTCAAAATTTCGTTAAGAGGCGATCATTGAAGCTCTGAGCGATCGCCCCTGAGCTATTGATGGTCGGAGTATGAATGCAGTCGAAATCGAAGAAGCCGTTTCCCGGTTAGCTGAATCCCCCTTTGACCCAAAGGAGTTTCCGTTCGCGTTTCTGGAGGCGTTTGGGAATAAGGCTACGACGATCAAGCGGCTAAAAAGCAATAGCTCGAATCAATCGGATCTACCCGGCGGTGTCCTCCAGCGCAACAATATTCATTTGAAGGTGTGTGCTGAGGGGGAGGTGGGCGCGACGCTGACGGCATTGCGGGATAGCCCAGCGACGGCGCGGCAGAAGGTGAAGTTTATCCTCGCGACCGACGGCACCAGTTTTGAGGCGGAAAACCTGGCGGATGCCGAAACCATCGCCTGTGCCTACCCCAACTTTGCCGACCACTTCGGGGTTTTTTCTGGCGTTAGCGGGCATCACGACGGTCAAGCAGATTCGGGAAAATGCCTTTGATATCAAGGCGACGGGGCGGCTGAATCGTCTCTACATCGAACTGCTGAAAGATAACCCTGACTGGGACACGGACGATCGCCGGGAAGCGATGAACCACTTCATGGCGCGGTTGATCTTCTGCTTTTTTGCGGAGGATACGAATATTTTCCACGGCGATCGCCTGTTCACTGCCACCGTGCAGCAGATGAGCGCCAGTGATGCCTCGAATACCCATGAAGTGCTGTCGGAGATTTTTCGGGCGATGGCGACACCGCTAAAGGATCGGCCGGCAGCGGGAATTCGCAATTGGGCGAATGGGTTTCCCTATGTGAATGGGGGGCTGTTTAGCCCTCATCCTGTCCCTCATCCCCTAACCCCTTCTCCCAAGCAGGGAGAAGGGGGATCGGACAATCTGGCTCCCCTCTCCCAGAACGAGAGAGGGGCGAGGGGTGAGAGTCTTCAGGCTGGCGAAGAGGGACAAGACGGCGAATATTGGGAAATTTCCCCTGCGCTCAGGCAAAAAATGACTGAAGTTGCCCGCCAATTTCGCAAAGAACCTACTCACAGCGAAGCGATCCTCTGGCAAGCCCTGCGTGGACGCAAACTAGAAGGACGAAAATTCAGACGACAGCAGCCGATTGGAGCATTCATTGTTGACTTTTTCTGTGGTGCAGAACGGCTGATCGTGGAAGTGGATGGGGCGGTGCATGACTCGCAGAAAGAGGCCGATCGACAACGGCAGGAATTGTTGGAGTCATTAGGGTTGAGAGTAGTCCGGGTATCGAGTGAGTTGGTTGCAACGAGGCTAGATGATGCATTGGCTGTCGTGCGACAAGCGTTTTCCCCTCATCCCCTAAC